>JAJDAB010000671.1 GCA_029262095.1 Candidatus Hydrogenedentota bacterium | reverse complement strand
CGCGATCGGCTTTCTCGCGCAGGTCACCCAATTCCGCCGATAGCGCCTTGGCCCGTTCTTCGTGACTCGCGCTACGTGACTCCGCTTCCGCGATCGCACGCTCTCTATCTTGGAGCGTACCATTGAGTGCTTCCAGTTCCGCGCGCGCCGATTCTAAAGCGGCGTTCTTTTGCAACTCGACTTCACGGAGCGACGCAAGCTCATCGGCAATCGCGTTTTCGGAGGATGAGGCTTCACGCGCTTTACCATCCAACGCGGCCATATCCGAACGGAGCAATTCAACAAGATTGGCTTGTTCTTCACTGGCGCGTTTTGCGTTTGCGACCGCCTGTTCTCGGTCGTGCAACTCACCCTGTAAGGACTGAAGTTCGCCCCGCGCCGATTCCAACGCGGCCACCGATGTTGACTCAGCGGACTTTAGTTCAACGAGCTCGCCGCGAAGTGCTTCTTCAGATTCTTGCGATTGAGCGGCTTTGTCTTGTAGGTCTTGAACCGTCTGTTGAAGCGCTGCAATTTCCGATCGCAAGCGTTCCGCGTCCGCCGAATCGGTTTCGCGTACCGACAAGGTCGCCCGGAGTGCTTTTACGCGTGTCTCCTGGCGCGTTGTGAAGAGCTCGAAAAGCCCCACCTCATCCGGATCAAAGCAGTCCTTTAGCATCTCACCATCGCGACGGATACTGCTCAGAGCACCAACGATTTCCCGGCAGGCTTCGTCAGCTTCAGTTGTCAGGCCGAGGTCCGCAAAGCACTTCGCACGCAGGTAAAGTATCGCGGTGGCTCGAGGGTATTTCGAGGAAGGCGCGTCGAGCAGGGCCAATGCATCGACATGCTTGTCCGCATCGTACAGGCCCGCCGCTTCGGCATACTTGTCCTCAAGTAAGGTGGCACGCATGGTACGTCGAATTCCCCCTAACGCCAATCCCCGGGCGCTCTAACGAACTTTACCACATAACATTGGGATTGGAGCGGAAGCCTTGACTCCAAGTCACTTCAACACTAGACTTTAGCAGGGGTCGATTCCCCATGAATAGCGCTCAGACCAAGTGGTTTCGATGGTGCCGCACGCTGAATTCGCTCAAAGAAAATGGGCACGCTCGGCAGCTAAACCGCCCCGAATAAACGCGTTAGAATTACCGTGGAAAATTCTGCCCACCCCCCAAAAAATCAACTGGAAGCCCAACGCGCTATGGGTCGAGTCTTGCTTGAGGAAGGCATCGCGACCGCCCCGCAGCTCAGTGAAGCACTCAGTGCAGCAGAATCCGGAGGCCATATCCTTCAGCATCTCGTCAACGAAGGACACCTCGCGCCGGGCGATTTGCACGAATTCTTATCCAAGCAACCAGGAATCGCGGGTATCGATATCAGCCAATACGTCGTCGAACGTGGACTCGCTGAGCTGATCCCCAGCGATCTTGCGCGCAATCGGTTGGTAATGCCCATCGATGCCCTAGGCAAACTCCTGACCGTCGCAATGGCGTATCCAGTCGATACCGCCACAATAGCGGAAGTCGAGGCGCTGACCGGGCGCCGGGTCAAAGCGGTACTTTGTCGATCGCACGATTTACTCAGTGCAATCGAAAAACAATACCCCTCCGAGAGCACCGACGAAGGTGATTCGTTTAGCGGACTGAACTTATCGACCAAATCCGCAGGCACGTCTACCGCAGCCAAGAGCGACACCGTCGAACAACTGCGCGCACTTGATTCATTGCCCATATCGAGCACCGCGCTTCAACGATTCGACGGGCTTTGGGGTTCAAATGTACCATCCGTCATCGAGGTCTGCGATTTCGTCTGTGGCACACCCTCGCTCACCGCGAGCACGTTGCGTGCGGCGAATTCCGAGGCGTTCGGCTTAAGTGGCGAAGTCGGGAGTGTAGCCCTCGCGTGCTCGATTCTTGGCGCAGAAACCGTGCGCGCGCTCGCATTGGATTCAGGCCGCATCCATGGCGCCCTTGACCTCGATGCACACGCCTACGAATCGATTCTATGTGCACACGCCTGCGAAAAAGTTGCGCGCGCCTGCGGCCATACCGATACCGGCGGAATGTACGCCGCCGGACTGCTCCACGCCATTGGCCGAGTCGCACTCGCCGAAATCGAGCCGGAATTCTACGCAAGCCTCCAAAGTGTTAACAGCACGCAATGGTCGACCCAAGAGACGCAGCGATTCGGAATGTCTTTCGCCGAGGCCGGTCATGAATTGTTGGACGCATGGAATGTCCCGCCAACCCTTTCAGGTGCCATCCGAGACCAGCTCGACCCCGCAAGCTCCGAAGCGCACCGGGAAAGCGCCGCAGTAGTCGCCTGTGCGCGATCCCTTGCCCGCGCCCTTCTCAACGACTCCCCGAATCCGGCCCTCCAACCGGGGACCAAACACCTCTTCGAAATCGCTGGCCTTGACCCAGCAATCGCTGATTCCATCCTCGCCGAAATTCGCCCCATCGCCTAGCCTGAAAGGCCCTTTTTCGAGCCCCCTTGACAGGAGATCAAACACCCATGTAAAATACTGAATAAATATACAGCTAAGGTGTAAACCATGATTCAACATGCGACCTATCTGTTTGATCCAACTCCCTATTCCACGCCCAACAATCCGAGGCGGAAACGACCGCGTGACCCGGCGATTGCGGCAGCGCTCGCGCGATTGCGCGCTGCCCTTGCCGACATTCCCCCTGAAGAACAACGCCGCCGCAAAGCACGCGCGGACGCGTTGGGCACACGGACGAAGCGATGGCGCTAGCGTGTCTATAGGGGTTGAACTGGAAGGATGGGCCGATCCGGTATAGGGATGCGGATGACGGATCAGTGATCCGCTACGCGGAAGCTGTCACGGACTCGGCCAGCATAGATTCTTCTTTGACGATGCGCGTTGTAGCCGAATCGAGTTGAAGCATGGCGAGTATCTCGCGTATTCGGACTCCACGTTTTTCGACTACCCGCGTCTCAAGGTGAATCGAGCAACCCTGAGCCGATGGCTCCGCGCGCAACTCCGCGATCATCGGGCGCACGTTTACGAGTTTCATTGCGGGACGTCGTTTTTCGTACCGACCGCCTTTGGCCTTCTTTTTTTGCCGGCGCTCAACATTTATTTCGTCGGAATCCAGGAGCTCGGCTACGCGGCATTCGATTGTTTCCAACGACTCATTGGCTTCGAGACGATACCGATGTCCGCTCAAACTCGCCATGAGCGCTGGCGCGTTTAACGGTACTTCTTCGATGGTGAATGCGTGAATCCCGGTTGGGAGCCTTTCGATCAACCGCGCCAAAAACGCCTCCGCATCGATCCGCGATTTGAGAACGATGTCCATCAAATCGCCGCGCGACTCTTCGCCAACCGGCGGCGCGCTCGAAAAGTTAATGCGCGGATGCGCGTGGAACCCTTGTGAATAGGACAGCGGTGCCTTCGCGCGACGCAATGCGCGTATCCAGACGTTGACCAACTCCAGATGCGACAGGAAACGAGCCTCACCACTACGGCCAATGCGCAGCCGCAGGCGTTGCACAGCGAGCGGTTCTTCATACGCGGGACGAGGCGTGGGTGTCCAGTCCGCTTCTTCCGCACGGCCCGCCTTTTGCCGTTTCAACATATGTTTGCAAAGGTCGCGTTCGCGATAGATCACACCGCAGAGATGACATTTGCCCGCTCGACAATCTTGCGCGTGTTTCAATTCGAGTGCCCGCGCCCAGTCCTCTTGAAACCACGACTTCGGAATCAACACGTCGATATGATCCCAGGGTAACCGCTCATCCAACGCGCGTTCGCGAAGCGCATCATCTGCGTCGAATCCAGTTTCCTCGATAGCCTTGGTCCAAGCGTTCCAATTCAGGTGCTCGTCCCAGGACTCCAACCGAGCGCCGTTTCGCCAAGCAGCTTCGAGCAAATCGCCTGCACGCCGGTCAGAGCGCGTTAATAATCCTTCGATGAACGTAAGCCGCGCTTCGTGACGACCAAACTTGATGCCCGGAAGTTTCTTGAATCCGGCTTCGAGTATCCCCTGACGCCGTTTCGCTTCGTCCAACGAAATCTGCGCCGCCCACTGAAACGGCGTAAACGGCTTCGGCACAAACGTGGATACGCCCGTATTAATCTTCGCCGAGGGACGAATCGTCTTGCCTTGCGCGAGTGTACGTGCGCAAAGGTCAACGATTGCTTCGACGTCTTCGTCCCGCTCCGTCGGCAAACCAATCATGAAATACGTCTTGATGTGTTTCCAGCCGCGCTTGTAGGCCTCGGCAGACATTTGCAACAGTTCTTCGTCAGGAATCCATTTATTAATCACCGCGCGCAGTCTTGGGGTCGCCGCCTCCGGCGCAAACGTCAGACCACTGCGCCGCACGCCCGCGACCATGTCCGCCAACTCAACCGAAAACGAATCCAATCGAAGCGAAGGGAGAGAGACACTTACCCGATTCTCCACGCCGGCCTGCGCTGCCCGTTCGACCAGCGTTCGCGGACGTGAGAAGTCGCACGTCGACAGCGACACGAGCGAAACTTCCTCATAGCCCGTATTTTCCAACGTGCGTTCCAGCAACTCATCAACTTTGTCCAGGCTACGTTCGCGCACCGGACGGGTCACCATGCCGGCCTGACAAAACCGGCAACCTTGTGTACAACCGCGCAAGACTTCTAACCCAATACGATCATGAACTTGCTGTGTGAAAGGCACAATGTAATTCGTGGGAAAACGCGCACCGTCCAGGTCCTGAACTGTACGCTTAACGATAGGTGCTGCGTCTTCTTTCGGTAGAATTCGGCCGTCCGGCAGCGTTTCGAAGGGATACAATTCTGGGATGTACACGCCCTCAAGTTTCGCCAGCGCTTCCAGCTTCTCCGAACGAGTCGCACCCAAGTGGGCACGCATTACTTCAGCTAGTTCGACAATCGCGTCCTCGCCCTCGCCAATGATAAAGAAATCGATGAACGGCGCAAGCGGCTCGGGATTAAACACCGAAGGGCCACCGGCCATGATCAATGGATGATCATCTCCCCGGTCTGCTGTACGGAGCGGCAGACCCGCCAAATCGATCGCGTTCAAAATATTGGTATACGTCAGTTCAGACTGAAGCGTAAACCCGATCAGGTCCATCTCATCGAGGGAGTCTTTCGACTCATTCACGAATAACGGCAAATCGTTTTCGCGCAGTTTCGTTTCCATGTCCGGGGCCGGGGTATAAGCGCGTTCGCACCAACACCAAGGGAGGTCGTTCAAAATGGCGTAGAGAATTAGAATGCCCAGGTTTCCAAGTCCTAGATCGTACAAATCCGGAAAAACCAGCGCGACCCGCAAGTCAACATCAGCGGGATTCTTATGCGTGGAATTGAGTTCCGTACCCAGGTAGCGCGACGGTTTTTCAACCGTGGGCATGATGGCTTCTAGCTCAGTGCGAATATTTCGAGGCATGGTCGTAGTCATGAGAATCCAGGTTAGTATGGCAGGAGAGGCGCCAAGAAAGTAAACGCAATTCGACCGTTTTTTAGTCCCGACGGGGTCGAACAGGGGGCGTCTCGGATTATACGGCTTGAATGGGGTGAATGTGCCGCAGTTTTTCCGGGTTGCGGACAATGTATATCGCGGAAACCCGGCCATCTCGCATTTCCAGGCTGCCCGCCGTTACGGCATGCCCGCGCTCGAAAACGACGAACCCCGGATGACCATTCACTACCCGTTCTTCCATCGACGAATCCGGCTGGCGAAATTTCTGAGACACACCAATGAAGAATCGGGCAACCTTGTCCGCACCCAGAATCGTGCGCCGGGCGGCAGCCGCCTTGCCACCATGGTCCGTATATACTGCGGCATCGTCAGCTAGGAGGCATACGAGTCCGGGCAAATCGCCAGCACCGGTCGCCGCGATGAACTGCTCCCGCAATCGCTCACTGTCCGCCTCCGACGCCTCGAAGCGCCGTTCCGGCTGATGAAGCCTCGTCCTCGCCCGTCGGACCAGCTGCCGACATGCGGGCTCGTTACGCTCCAGGGCTGCCGCAACTTCCGGATAGTCGAGATCGAACACTTCCCGCAGTAGAAAAGCCGCGCGCTCGGGCGGCGATAGTTTTTCCAACAAGACCATGAAGGCCATCGACAGCGAATCCGCCAACTCCGATGCGCGACCCGCCGCTGCCGTGCCCTCATCCACCAACGGCTCCGGCAACCACGGGCCCTCGTAAACCTCACGCTTCGTTCTCGCTGACTTCAAGCGGTCGAGGCAAAGACGGGTTACCACGGTGGTCAAGTATGCCCGCGGCGAATCTACTTGGTCACTGTCCACGCCGGTCCATCGCAAGAATGCGTCCTGAACGGTGTCTTCCGCATCCGTCACGCTGCCAAGCATGCGATAGGCGACGCCGAATAGTAGTGGTCGCAGCTCGGTAAAGGTGTCGGTCGCGCTGGTCATGCGCCCGCTTTTGCGGTCTTGTTTGTACGCTCGCCGATCGGCAACGAACAGAATCCGTCCGATTCAATTTCCAGCGGAATGTTGATCAGATTATAGTAGTTGTCAATCGCGACGAGCATAGTCAACTCGACGATCTCGCGTTCGTTGAAGTGTTCCCGCACGGTCGCGAAGGAATCGTCTGAAACGCGTTTGTGCAGTGTTGCCTCTTCGGCATAGGCCAGTGCCGCACGTTCGCGAGCGGTGAACGCGCCGTACGTTGCATAGGCACGAATCGACTTCGGCTTATCCCAATCGATTTTCATCCGCGACGCCCGGTGTTTCGCGAAGTCCACGCAAAACGCACAATCGTTGATCGATGAGACCAGGGTCTGCACCAGGAACTTCAGTTCCGGCTGGATCTTCATACCGTTCTCCACCAACATGCTCATACGATACCCGAGCGCAAATGACTCAGGCACACGCGCGTAGACCACTTTCAACGGCGTGATGACTTTGCCAAACTGGCGCTTCGTCATCCAATACGCAAGTTTGGCTTTCAATCCTCGGGGTTTGTCCACGGGCTGCAATCTGGGCATGGGGAGACTCCTTAGGTCGCTTTATTTGCTTACTAATAAGACGATTCAGACCAGGTCGCTGTGACGGCATCCTGTAAATATTTATGAACAAACGACTTATAAGATTTGCTAAATTCTTTATTTGCATATACAATAGTTGTATCTACAAATCAGGAGGGTAAGAACATGGCAAATCCTATTCACACAACAACGCAAGACTTTGAGACAAACGTTCTCAATGCCGGTCGACCGGTATTGGTCGATTTTTGGGCGGAGTGGTGCGGACCGTGTCGCATGATTGCACCGGCGCTCGAAGAAGTGGCCATTGAAGCCGAGGACGTGTTGACGATCGCAAAAGTTGACGTGGATTCGGAAGCGGAACTCGCCGCGCGATTTGG
>JAJDAB010000670.1 GCA_029262095.1 Candidatus Hydrogenedentota bacterium | reverse complement strand
ACGACAAACACGATTGCGACGTTGACATAGAGGCGTACGGTGGAAACGCGGTTGCCGCCAAGGGGGATGTAGACGTAATCGCGGAACCAGGTGCTGAGCGAAATGTGCCAGCGTCGCCAGAACTCGGGAATAGACCGCGAGAAATAGGGTTGGCGGAAATTCGTCATTAATTTGAAGCCGAGAATCTGGGCGGCGCCAATGGCGATGTCGGAATATCCGGAAAAATCGCAGTAGATTCGGTAGGCGTAAAAGACCGTGGCGATCGCAATTGCTGGGCCTGATTGATTGCCGATGTCGCTGTACACCGGGTCGACCATGGCCGCCAAGCGGTCGGCGATGACGACCTTCTTGAAAAAACCCCAGGTCATGAGTTTCATACCGTCTGTGACGCGGGTGTATTCGAATTCCTTTCGTTCGTAGAATTGGGGAAGTAGGCTGGTCGCGCGTTCAATGGGGCCTGCGACAAGTTGTGGAAAGAAAGCGACGTAAAGCGCGAATTTTCCGAGATGTCGTTCGGCGGTCTTGTTACCGCGGTAAACTTCGATGGTGTAACTGAGCGTCTGGAAAGTGTAGAACGAAATACCAACGGGTAGTAGCACCTCGGCTGCAGGTATGGCGTATTCCATGTCGAGCGCTTCGAACGTTGCGGCGACGGAATCGTTGAAGAAATTAAAGTACTTGAAGAAGAAGAGAAGCCCGAGATTTCCGGTCAGGCTCAGCGCGAGCCACGCTTTTCGTTGCCTAGACGTTTCGGCTTGTTCGACCCGTATGGACACGGTGTAGTCGAGGACGGTCGACGCGACGATAAGCACAATGTACTCAACGCGCCACCACATGTAGAACACGTAGCTAGCAGCAAGGAGGAGCGCCCAGCGAAACCGATGTGGGCACATAAAATAGAGGCACACCACGACTGGGAAAAATATTAGGAACTCAATAGAATTAAAGAGCATGTAACTGGTTACTCACAAGAAATGGCACGTTCGTTTCCTAGATGGTTTCGCTGCATTGAGTATAACTGTAACTTGTGGCTCATTTGTCAGGCGAGCGTCCAATGTGAGCAAGAATCTCGCCGTGAATAAGTCCGTTGGTAATGACAAGACTGGGTGCCTGCGCGAAGAGCGGAACGGCGGATCCGTCAAATTGAGTTGCAGTTGCTCCCGCTTCTTCGGCAATTAACACGGCGGCGGCATGGTCCCAAGGCGTCAGGCCTGCGTGAATGAATGCGTCCGCGTCGCCAGTTGCGACCGAACAAAGACCCACTACCGCAGCGCAATGGCAACGTAGTTGGCCAGACTCCTGAATGAGCGTCGTGCAGTGTGCGAGCAGATCGTCTCGCGATGTGCGGTGACCGAAATCGATCTCGGTGCGGGCATTCGCCAGTTTCGCGATGGTTGACACGGAAATTGGGACCTCGTTGGCGGTGGCGCCTTGTTGTCGCTGCGCCAGCAGCGTTAGATCGCGTTCGGGGAGTGCAACGCCTCCGCATTGTGCATGACCCTCGTTGGCAAACGCGATTGAGATTCCCCATGCTGGAAAGAGTCCGCGTACGAAGTTTTGGGTCCCATCAATGGGATCGATGAACCAGCAGCGAGACGTGGTGTCAGTGGGTAGCGTCGTGAGGCCATCTTCTTCGGCTACGATGTGATCGTCTGGGAATGCGGTCTGTATGGCGTCGACGATATTTGCTTGAATGGCAAGGTCGGCTTCGGTCAGCAAGTCGTTCGCGTCAACTTTGGTCGACACGTGAAGAGAGGTTCGGCGCGCATAAGCATTCCGGGCGACCGTTGATTGGCGCCGAAGAATATCCTGGATAAACGCGAGCTCGCTCATGATTTATGGCCTAATTTGGGGCATATCGAGGAAATGTAGCACGAAAACTCAGATCGCTAGGATGCCAGGGATGGACTCCTTGGGCAAGCAATGGTCGCGCGATATGAATTTCGGGGCCAGCGCGTATAGAATAGCGGACAGACGCGCCCCAACTCTTGCGATGACAGGGGTTGCGTTGGTTTAGAAGGGTTGATTTATTCCGAGGGTTTTGGTAACGTTGTTGAGGTCTTATTGTACAGTCACTACTTGTGGAGTGACTGGTCGAGAAGGCCGACGGGGGGCCGTCATGGGGTATTTGTCCCAGGCCTATGTAACCCGGAAGTCGCTCTGCAAGCCGGTAACGCGCGTTAGTCTGCCCACGCGCTGCACTGGAAGGGTTGTTAGGCAAGCGTTTTTAAAGGGGTTTGCCTATCCCGGATGTAGTGTGATATAAAGATCACGTTACAAGTGGTTGTATAGGGTGCAGACTTAAGAAGGAGGGAATGCCCATGTCTCGACGTGCACGCCGCATGCTAACCTATGCTCTTTTGGTCGGAGCTTTACCGCTGTTGACCATCGCCTGTCCGTTCATTTTCTTGAAGTTGGATGTCAAAAACGACACTTTCTTCACGCTGAACGAGTTTAACTTGTCCTCGACTTCTAGTTCGGATTGGGGTGACAATTTGCTCGAAGGCAACAAGATTGAACGCGGCGAAAAGTGGACGATCAGCCACATTGACCCCGGTACGTATGATCACCGTGGCGTCTTTTGGACGAAAGACTCGGGAACAATCGAGGTATTTAACCTCAGCAACCCGGTCACGTTCGACACACTTAACATCTGCTTGACGTACCAGCAGTATGTCGATACGGATAGTATTGCCACAATCCTTATGGATGTGCTCTAGGTTCAAGCGGAAACGTAACCGCCATGACCGTGGTGGTTGCGGGGAACACCTGCTAGAACGCCAACCGTGATTAAACACCCCGGTTGGTGCGATGGCGCTGACAAAGTAATACCGTTAGTTTGGCAGACACAGGGTTAATTCCAGCGGGACAGCGAAAGCTGTCCCGCTTTCTTTTTGT
>JAJDAB010000669.1 GCA_029262095.1 Candidatus Hydrogenedentota bacterium | reverse complement strand
CGGCGCGGCTACGCCACCTTCAATCTCATTCACGGCGCCATACCCGGCCGCGAAAGCGCCGTCCGTTCGTCCAGCCCAAACATAAGATTCATACTTTGAATCGCCATGCCCGCAGTACCGCCGATGAGGTTGTCGATTGCGCTAATAAGGACGAGATTTCCAGTGCGCGCATCGTTTACCCAGCCGATATCGCAAAAGTTCGAATCGCGCACGTACTTCACTTCCGGTAAGCGGTTTTCACCGAGTATCCGGATATAGGGTTCGTCTTTGTACATGTCGTAACAGGCCGCGACATCAAACTTCTTTGTCGGGCGAACGGTAATAGTGCTCAAGATGCCACGGCTATAAGGTGCGACGTGGGGGGTAAACTGAACCATCGTGTTCGCACCAAGCGCTTGTTCTATTTCGGGCGTGTGCCGATGCGTTGCGACGCTATACGCACGCACGTTTTCGTTCATTTCAGGGAAATGATACGTGTCGTTGGGCGTTCTACCTGCACCGGTGATGCCGGATATCGAATCGATCACGACCGGTGTTTCCGGTTTCGCGGCTTTAAGAATGGGAAGCAAGGGCAAGATCGCAGAGATGGGATAGCATCCCGGCACCGCGACGAGATTGGTCTTCTCAATAGCCGCACGGTTCATCGGCACGAGCCCGTAAACGGCTTCTTCGAGCAATTCGGGAGCCGCGTGGCGTTCGCCGTAGTACTTCTCAAAAATGGCCGGGTCGGACAACCGAAAATCGGGGCCGATGTCGACTACCCGTACGCCCTTTTCACGTAACGGCACGACGAAAGGCATGGACTTCGCACTGGGGACGCCTACAAACACGACATCGCAGCGCTCGGCAACCAAATTGGAATGAAAAACTTCGCATTGAATGTCGTACAAACCGCGAAGGGCCGGCAGTACTTCACACAAGGGACGGCCTGCCGCGCTTTCGGAGGTGACGGCGCACACTTCTGCGCCGGGGTGCATCGCCAAAAGGCGCAACAATTCCCGTGATCCGTAGCCGGTGGCACCCACGATGCCTACGCGAATCATGTGCAGATTTCCGTCTGATTTGGCACTAAATCGCCCTCCAGGTGAACGGGAAAGTATAGTCCGATTCCGGATTCGCATCAACCCGTGTTTCTACTGCAAGGGCATATGCGCACATCGCGGTGGCAGCGACGCGGTTACTTCGTGGCGCGTTCCGCCGAGACGGGATTGGGAGTCGGGAAGCGCGCTTCGACTTCCTCTTGCCAGGCGTGCAGAAGCTCCGTCAGTGCGCGGACAGTTTCGGGATGTTTCGATGCGAGATTGTCTTGTTCACC
This sequence comes from Candidatus Hydrogenedentota bacterium, assembly GCA_029262095.1. Classification (GTDB taxonomy): domain Bacteria; phylum Hydrogenedentota; class Hydrogenedentia; order Hydrogenedentales; family SLHB01; genus JAJDAB01. The sequence goes on along the minus strand of JAJDAB010000669.1, from coordinate 5,647 downwards.
GATATCGCTTCGGAGGTTGTACAACTCGACGCGGCTATCCTCGAAGAACTCGATTAGCTTCCAATCGTTTAGCCGAACTGCGGCACCCGGACTGCCGCCCTGATTGCCGTAATGCGGGTAATGCCAGAACAAGGGTCTGTCCGATAACGCGCCATCTTGTTTGAGCAATGGGACAAGGCTTACGCCGTCCATGTGCTGCGAGGGCCGTTCGGGAACGCCAGCCATTTCGAGCATCGTGGGGTAGAAGTCCGTACTCGTTACTGCGTCGTTGCAGACGCTCCCCGGCTCGGCGACTCCGGGCCATTGGATGATCATGGGTTCGCGAATGCCGCCTTCGTAAAGCCACCCCTTCCCGGCACGTAACGGCAGATTACTCGTGGGGTGGCCTTCGGACGTGCTGAGCCCGCCGTTGTCGGACATGAAGATGACGACGGTGTTGTCATCAAGGCTGAGCCGGGACAATGTATCGATCACGGTACCGACTGCGGTATCCATGGCTTCCACCATGCCGCTATACACCGCATGGTCTTGAAGCAGCCGCAACTTGCGATCACCTTCCTCGCCCCAGCGCGGACCGGCGGCATCCTTCGTTTTCTCTGCATACTTTCGCTCCAACTCGGGAGTCGTCTGCAACGGAGTATGTACCGAGTAGAATGAAAGGTATGCGAGAAACGGTTCGTCCTGATTTTCCTCAATGAAGTTCACGGTTTCCTGCGCCAGGCGTTCGGGCAGGTGTTCGCCCTCTGGTCCGTCTTCGAGTTTCGGATTCTTGTAGGGTGCAAAGTAACCACCTGGTGGGCTACCGCGGTGATGACCGCCCTTGTTGATTTCAAAACCTTGATCTTCGGGTAAAAAGCCCTCGCCGCCCATGTGCCATTTGCCCGCGAAGTACGTGCGGTATCCGGACTCGCGGAGCGCTTCAGCGACTGTCACTTCTTCGAGCGCGACCTGTTCGTTGTACGCGGCGGGCAACAACGGTTTGTCCTTCGTCCGATGATGTGCGATTCGATCGGGTTGGGGCGCGCCAAACCAATCCGTCGTCACCATGCGCGCTGGGTATTTCCCCGTCATGATGCTCGCCCGCGTCGGACTGCACACTGGACACGCAGCATATGCGTTGGTGAACCGCATGCCGTTTGCCGCTAGCGCATCAATATTGGGGGTCTCATAAAACGAACTGCCGTAACAACCCAGGTCTTTCCAGCCCAGATCATCGGCGAGTATGAACACGAAATTTGGCGGCTTATTGACTTCGGCCAATACGCTACTAACGCTACGATGCGCGGCTATTGTTGCGATACCAAGTCCCGCGCATCTCAAAAAGTTCCGGCGGGAGTGAGCCTTCTCAACGTCAAACCTATCGTGCATAGTCATTAGTGAATGGCTTCTTTCGATTTCGTTGAATTCGTGGCAATATCCTTCAAGAATAATAGGGTTGTGACTAGGCACTATCAATTCCACTCCATTGCGCGTTGAACGTTGTAAGGGTACTAGTCCTATGATAAAGCCAAGAATCCACAAGATAGTCCCTGTACTTGGCATTGCTTCGCATCAGGATGCAATCGATCATTACATCAATTGGCTCGGATTTGACCTTGACTGGGAGTGGCGCGAGGCGGCAGGACAGCCAACGATCATTTCGATTTCCCGCGATGACATCTCGATCATGCTTAATGAATTTGGTGTGGTCGCTGCCGGGGCCCACATCACCTTGCACGTCCTCAATCTCGATGCGCTCGCCGAAGAGTGGAATACGAGACGGCCCGGTTCTGCCGTCGTTGAACTTGAAATGCCCTACGAAATACCGACCGTGTCAGTTACGGATACATTCGGCAACTGCCTACGATTTCAGGGTGAGAATCCTATCGAGTGGTGCCGGGAGGAAAATGAACCAGAAATGCGGGCCTTCATTCAAGCCAAACTCGACGCGGGCGACCCCTTCCCAACACCCCAGGAAGTACGGGACGCGGTCGGGCCGGTGCTCGGTCTTGCGATTGAGGTCTTGAACTCGTTCCCCGGCTATGCGGAAGCATACAAAGCACGTGGCGCCGACTCTAGTGAGTAATAACTTCAGCCAGACGCACTTCTCCGTTCATCGTCAATGGTGTACAAAGTAACCCAAACCGGCGATTTTGGATCGGGTTTGACAGATTAGACTTTATATCGTAAAGTACTTGATAGAGACTCGATTTCATGGGTGAACCTGTCGAAAAAGCAGCGCCAAACGTACCCGTTCCGCTGCATGCGCGGGCGGAGGACAACCTCTCTTTCATTCGGGAGGCGATGACGCGATCCTCCTCGTTCACCGCGGTTCCCGGCTGGGGCATGGTGGCGATGGGTGTCATCGCGTTGTTTGGATCCTGGGTGGCGGCGGTGCAACAGAGCCACGATTGGTGGATGCTCACGTGGGGCGCGGTCGCCGGAATCGCTTGCAGCGTGGGCGTCGTCATGATGCTTATCAAAGCTAGGCGGAATCGCACATCACTATTGACAGGACCGGGCCGCCGTTTCTTGTTGAGCTTCACGCCATCAATCGCTGCTGGCTGTATCCTTAGCGAGCTCTATTACCATGAACATCTGGACCACTTGTTGGCCCCGACTTGGCTAATGCTCTATGGCATCGCCGTCATGAACGGAGGCGCGTACTCCGTTAAGCCGGTTCCACTCACGGGACTTTGCTTTCTTGTGTTGGGCGTCGCGGCAGCGTTTCTTCCGCTTGAAAGCGTCTCCATTGCAGGTTCGTTTCTGTTGCGTGACGCCATACTCGCGATTGGATTTGGCGGATTGCATATTGTCCTAGGCGTTATCGTCGCGACAAAATACGGGGGATAACGGGACATGGCTAAAGAAAATATCGCGAAGTCCCGAGGCGACATGCCGACCGCCGACGCGCCTCCAGCGAACAGTTCGCGGTCGCTGGACAACCTCATACATGAACGCACGCGCCTCGCGATCATTAGTGCGCTTGCGGTAAATGAGTCATTGACGTTCGTTGAACTCAAAGACTCGCTCGACCTCAGCGATGGCAACCTGAGCGTGCATTCGCAAAAACTTGAAGAGGCCGGCTACGTGACGTGCAAGAAGTCGTTCGCTGGTCGAAAACCTCGGTCCGAATTCCGATTGACATCCAAAGGCCGCGCGGCGTTGAACAAGTACTTGAACCACATGGAACAACTGATTCAGGTGGTGCGGAACGACTAGCGGGGAACTTTTTCTCTTTTTTTGCCCATATACTTTGTGTTGCAAAGTACTTTTCGCCAGGAGGACCGCGAAATGATCGGAGTGAACAGGAACAATGAGCTGTTGGCCATATGGGCGATTGCCTTGGGTGTTTTGGGCGACGTGCTCTTTCGCAATGCGGGATGGGGCGTCAACATTACAATTTGGATGTTGGCAGCGTTCACTGCTGTGGCGCTCTTGCATCGCCGTGGCGACTATCAATCGTTGTCCAGCTATATCTGGATTGCCGCCGCGCTTAGCGTGCTCCCAATCTTTCGCGATTCGTTTTTCCTCAAGATAATTACGCTCATCGCAATTCTCGGCGCGGTTTCCTTCGCGACCTTAGCATCGGAATTGGGTGAGCGAATGAAGCAGACGGTGTTCACATACCTTGGCCGGATGGCGGACACGTTGCTCACGGTGTTCAACGTCGTGATTACGCAATTGCCTTCGTTAGTGCCTCGCGTATCTCATGAGCAACTCATTCCAAGCCCAATGACGATTCGCATCATGCGCGGCGTCGCGTTCGCATCGCTCGCACTCCTCATTTTCGGATCGCTATTGATATCCGCGGATGCAGTCTTCGAGAAGTTGGTGATCGACGTATTCGACCTAGACCTGCCGACGATCCTAAGCCACATCGGAATGGCGCTGCTTTGGTCCTGGATCGGCTGCACGTTATTGGTCGTGTTAACGACAGGGCCGAAATCGATATTCGGCAAACCACTGGACGAACCGCGCGCTACCGGTTACGCAATCGAGGTCAACATCGTGCTCGGGACCATCAACGCGTTGTTCATCGTATTCGTTTCTATACAAGTCGGCTATTTTTTCGGGGGGCATGAGCACGTGCTCGACGAGGCGGGACCGACGTATGCGGAATACGCCCGTCGCGGCTTTTTCGAGATATCCGCTGTCGCCGTTCTGGCGTTCGGGCTGGTCCTACTGTGCGATCACCTGATCCCGCTCGCGAAATCCACTGGTCGTATCGCATTCACTGGATTGACGGAATTGCATATCGGTCTGGTGGGCGTGCTCATTGCCTCCGCGTTTCATCGGCTCGTCTTGTACATGGGCGTGTATGGCCTCACGGAGCTGCGGTTTTACGTCGCCATCGCCATCGTTTGGATTGCACTCGCGTTCGTCCTGTTGGGCTACGCCGTCCTACTGCCAACTCGCGCATTTCTGCCGCGCGTTCTCGTCGCGACGCTATTCATCGCCGTATTCGTCCTATACGCGATCAACCCCGCCGCCATCGTCGTGCAGACCAACTTCAGCCGCGAAAATGTGCAAGAGGCGTTCGATGTCGAATACGCGCTATCCATGACTGGCGACGCTGCGCCAGCGCTCGTTGGCGGACTTGCAAACTTGACCGACACCCAACGGGAACAGATCGAGAAAGGCCTGGCCGAACGTTGGGCGGCCGATGACGCGTCGCGATTTCGCGATTGGAACTACAGCCGCTGGAACGCGGCGCGAATCGTGCAATCGAACAGCCAACAAGTAATTACCGATTAATCCCAATTGAGCGCGCCATTGAAAGGAGACCGTCATGAAACGTGAATTGACTCGTGGACGTATGTGGTGGCTTTCAGGCCTCAGTGTGTTCTTGCTCTTTCTGGGCGTGTACTTGTTTCTCTATCCCGGCGTTCGAGTGGCGTACGAATTGGCCGTGCTCGATCGAGATACGGTCGACACGAATCAATTCGCGTTTCGCGTGCATCGAAGACTCGCGCCGCAGTATGAACGTTGGGCCACCAATCGACTTGCCAGTGGCCGAGCGGGCACTCACACGACGGAAGATCTGGTCGCGACCGAATGGCCACTATTTGGCAGTGTATTTTTCCTCTGGGCGACAGAGGCATTGCAAGAGGAGTGGGATCGCGATCCGTCGTTGTCGCCCACGCCGCCGAACGAATACGCTGCGGGAGCGATCAACGCTTGTGCCGACTTATTGGCCGACCCAAATCACGGATCGTGGGTGCGCGACCATTGGGGCGATGATTACCTACACCACGAGAATATTTTCTACCGCATGTTACTCATTGGTGGTTTTACTACGCATCACCGGCTAACCGGCAGTACGGAGCACCTCGATGTCATTCGCGATCAAGTCGAGACCGTGAGCGCGGAGATCGATGCATCCCGGCATGGATTGCTCGAAGACTATCCCGGCGAATGCTATCCCGCCGACGTGTTGACCTCCATCGCGTGCGTATTGGACGCGGACGAAATTCTCGGCACCGATCATAGTGCATTTGCAAATCGCGCTTTGCGTGGGTTCGAAGGAAATGTACTCGACGACATCGGCATGGTCGCGTTCCTCGCCGGTGCGCGAAGCGGCATGACGGTGCTCCCATCACGCGGCAGCGGCAATTCGTATCTTTGCACGTTCGCGCCGCACGTTTGGCCGGACCGCGCAAAACAG
>JAJDAB010000668.1 GCA_029262095.1 Candidatus Hydrogenedentota bacterium | reverse complement strand
CGATGCGCGTTACCGTCACTTCGTTGTCGACCGTGGGGTCGCCGCGCCGGTTGCGGCTGAGTCCGGCGACATCGCGGGAGGCTGTGCCGACGTTAACCGGGACCAGTTGCTCGTTTGCGGCGATGATCGACGCAGCGATTTGTTCGGCGGTGAACGACAGCAGTTTTTCGTCGTAAATGCCGATATTGGGGATGCCGAAGATGTTCCCGGAATGGAGCGCATTCATCTCGACGGAGGCATGCGTGTGACTCGCAGCGAGCATGAGATTGTCCGACGTGATGCCTGTGGTTTTGATGCGCTTCAGTACTTCGTCGCGCAGCGGGCGCACGATGCCCTGGATGTCGATGGAAACGAGCGCGAACTTTTTAGCGCCCTGTTTCAAGACCAGGGCTTTCGACAGGGTATAGTCGTGGACGCCTTCCGCTCGCGCGTTCATGCGCTCGCCGTAGCCGCCGAGGGGTACATGCAATGCGTCGGTATCGGGGGTGATGTTTCCGGTTGCGACACCAGCTTCAAGCGTGGCCGCAAAACAAATTCCGGGAATGGTCATTAATACGGCGGTGGCCCAGCCGGCTACCAGTCGTCGTGCTACATTAAAGTGATTCATTTGCAGGTCGCCTCGATCGGATATTGTGTCGTGTTACCGATTGAGTATGCACTTTGCGGCGCTTCAACGGGAACTTAATAAACGCAAAGACGCGGAGACGCAAAGTAGGTGGGGCTGGTAGGCGAACGGGAAACTATACCATCGCACTAACTAGGTCGTCCCCGTTGCAGTAGACAGTCGCTCGGTTGCCCGACCGGTTTGGGGAACAAAGGGTAATTAGATTACAAATGATCGCTTGTTTTCGCGAAAATCGTAGATCGAACGCTAAAATCGGATTGTTTTGGCGGGTGCGGCACCCGAAGTGGTAGGTTGCGCTTGAACAACTTTTTTTTTGACGGGATAACAGGATTTACGGGATGGGCGAATTATGATTCGAGTGGTGCTTTGTTGTGTTGTAGCTGGCGCGTGTGCGTTTGGTGGGTTTGCGGATATTGGACCGCTTCCGGCCAAAGCGGACCGGATATGGTTTACGATTCTTCCGGCAAGCCCTATCAAGTCCGCCGCCGACTTTGAGATCAGGCATCGCTACGGTAGACCGGATTTGGAAGAAGACCGAGTTTTTCCCAATGAGATTCGTCTAGTTATTCGAGACTCAAGGCGCTTTCGGGTTGTTCAGACTTTTCCGCTTAACCTGTTTCAGGGCGGAAAACTGAGTATTGGCGGAAGCGATCGGCTTGGCCTTTCCAAAGTTGAGCTTCAACGGATGGACGAGCTAGAGGACGGCGCGTACTTCATTGCGATCGTCGGTGACGGCGAACGCTTATCGAACGTTACGGAACTTATCATCGACGAGAATTTTGACCTAGACGCGGAACCCATTCTGGAAGTCGTTGCACTGGAACCGCCGCCCTACCGGGATTTGCCGTTCTTGGCGATGCGTATCAATGGAACGAGTTGGATGGGAATCGAGCTGATGCATAGTTCATTTAGCCATCCGGGTATTACGGCTGATGGTGTTCAACGGCAGCGAACGGTATTGGTTGGGGGCGGACTTAACGGAACGCTTAGGCCGGGTGACCGTTGGTTAAGAATTCTCGAAATTGATGGAGCTCTGTGGCCTCGAATCGAACGTGGTCGGACCCATGAATATTCGGTGCAAGCACGGAGATTGGAACCCGTTACGATCGTTGCGTCTCCGGATCGTCCGCATGGCGACGCGTGGGACGCCGCGATGTATCGAGAGAGTAAGCGCAACTAATGTCTCGCTTAGAAAAATTTCGAAAAGTATGTGCTGGCGCTGGAATCGCATGTATGAGCGTATCAGCGCAGGCCGCGCCGAATGTCTTGCTGGTGATGACCGACGATCAGGGGTATGGCGATTTGTCGTGTCATGGCAATGCGGAAATTAGTACACCGAACTTGGACTTGCTGCATGGCGAGAGTGTGCGGTTCACCGACTTTCATGTGTCGCCGACTTGTTCGCCGACGCGGGCGGCGTTGATGACTGGGCGTTACAACAACCGCGTAGGCGTGTGGCACACGATTATGGGGCGATCGATTTTGCCGGGTCGGGAAGTGACGATGGCGGAGGCGTTTCGGGATAACGGCTACCGCACCGGCATTTTCGGGAAGTGGCACCTCGGCGACAATTTTCCTAGTCGGGCCTCCGATCAGGGTTTTGAATCCTCGCTAATTCACGGCGGCGGTGGTGTTGGACAGTTGCCGGATTATTGGGGCAACGACTATTTCGACGATACCTATTGGCGCGATGGCAAAACGGAAGCTTTCAACGGATATTGCACAGACGTTTGGTTTGACGGCGCGATGGAGTTTCTTGAGAAAGATCGCGACCGCCCGTTCTTCTGTTACTTGTCCACGAATGCACCGCACGGCCCTTACTTGGTGGCGGACAAGTATCGCGATCGACATTTAGCGGCGGGTATCGAAGAGCCGCGTGCATCGTTTTACGGCATGATTGAAAACATCGACGAGAACATGGGACGGTTGTTGGACCGCTTAGAATCGCTTGGCATTGCAGACAATACGATTGTAATCTTCATGACGGACAATGGAACTGCCGCGGGATTTCGTGATGGCAAGGGGCACAATGCGGGCATGCGTGGAACGAAGGGGAGTCCGTACGACGGTGGGCATCGTGTGCCATTTTTTGTGCGTTGGCCGGGTGGTGGAATTGGCGGCGGGCGGGATGTTGACGCGTTGTCGGCGCATGTCGATGTGATGCCGACGTTGTTGGAGTTGTGTGGTTTCGAGACCCCATCCGATGTGGAATTCGATGGCGTAAGTCTGGTTTCGCTGCTGAAGGGTGAGGAGTCGGGTTGGGCGGACCGCGTGCTGGTCGCGGATTCACAACGCATCGAATATCCCGAGCAGTGGCGACAAAGCGCCGTGATGACGGAACGCTGGCGACTTGTGAATGGTAAACAACTCTTCGAAATCGCAGTGGACCCGGGCCAAAAATCGGACGTATCTGAGTCGCATCCGGAGATTGTCGCGGAGCTGCGCGAGGATTATCTCGAGTGGTGGAGCGATATTTCGCCATCGTTTGATAGCTTTCCTCGTATCGCGATCGGGGGCGATGCGCCGGATCGCGTGATGCTCACGTCGCATGATTGGCACGGCAAGAATGTGCCTTGGCATCAACGCCATGTCCTTGAAGGTAAACCGTGGAACGGAACTTGGAAAATTGAAATCGCGGAATCGGGGGCCTACACGTTCGGGCTGCATCGATGGCCGCCGCATTTGAAGGTGCCGTTGGCGGCGAGTGCTCCGGGCGATATGACCATGGCGGAGACGCGGGCGCGGCTATCGATTGGTGACTTGGATGAAACCATAGTCGCTGGCAAGGGCGCTACACGTGCATCGTTTCGCGTGGACATGGACGCAGGCCTTCACGACTTGGATTCGACATTGTTTGATCTGAAGGGTGTCGAACGGGGCGCTTACTTTGTGGTTATTGAGGACGTTGACTAAATGTATCCTAGTGAGTGTTCTCGCCCCTCTCGTCATTCCCGCGAACCAGACCTTCCCAAAAGGCGCACGCACGCAATGGACTACCATTCAGTGACAGCATTATCCTTTTCGTCTTTCCCGCGAGAGCGGGAATCCAGAGGTATACCAGGCGACTCCGCTCTCACACTGGTTCCCCGCCTTCGCGGGGATGACGATGCTCGCGTAGTCCCCCCATGTTTTTGGAAGACCCCCTTCGCGGGAATGACGGCGGGGGGCAATGCTGCATGCCCACGCTAAGCGTCATCATGATCGTCAAAAATGAGTCGGACTGCCTTGCGGATTGTTTGGCGAGTGTGCGGACCGTTGCCGATGAAATTATTGTTGGAGATACGGGTTCAACGGACAATACAAAGGCGATCGCCAGGGCTCATGATGCGCGCGTCATTGATGTGCCGTGGTCGGATGATTTTGCGGCGGCGCGCAACGCGACGATTGCGGCGGCGACAGGCGATTGGTTGTTGCACATGGACGCGGATGAGGTCTTGGATGATACTGGTGGATCGGCGATTCGGGCGTTGGTCGATGCAGATGGGGATGGCGCGGACGCCATTGAACTGACGTTGGCGAATTATTGTAACGAGCCGCGATCGTGGCGTTGGGTGGTAACCACGCCTGACGATCCGCACGCGCGGGGCTTTGGGGGATACTTGGCCTCGCCGCTACTGCGGTTGTTTCGTAGTGGAAACGGCTTCGAGTACCGAGAAGCGATTCATGAGAACATTACGGACAGTGTTATCGAGAACGGCGGAATCATTCGCAGCTTACCGGTGCTCGTTCATCATTATGGGTATTCGGCATCCGGCCCGAAGGCAGAACGAAAGAAGTCGACGTACCTTGCCCTTTGTAGGAAGAAGGCGGAGGAACGAACCACCGATCCGAAGGCGTGGCACGATTTGGCTGAGCAACTGTTGTCGACCGGCAACGAATCGGAAGCCGCTTCGGCCTGCGCCCGCGTTCTTGAACTAGAACCGTCGCACTTGGGCGCGAGCACGACGATGGCGAATCTATACATGATCGAAGGTCGCCTCGACGAGGCGAAATCGATTCTTGAACGCCTGGACGCAGCGGGGCACACGGAACCCCATGTCGCGACGGCGCTCGCGGCAATCGCCTTGCGGCACGGTCACACGGCCGAGGCGATTACGTTAGCACGTCGCGCAACAGCGGAGGCGATACCGAATGTTATGGGAATGCTGACGTTGGCTCGCGCGCTGGATGTTGTCGGTGACGCTGAGCAGGCTCGCGATGTTCTCGATGCAGCGCGGGCCGCAGTGCCGACATTTGACGAATGCGGTGAGCGTATTGAAGCATGGAAATTGCGGACCGAGGGGGAGGCTTTCGCGGGGGCGGATGACTTTGAGAGTGCGCTGGCGAAATTCCTCGACGCGTTGCGCCTTGACAGCGATGACCCCGTCACGCACAACGATGTCGGCGTGGTGTTGCATCAACTCGGCGAGATGGAAAAGGCGAAGGTGAGTTTTGAGCGGGCCCTCAAGCTCGCTCCGGGATTGGAGCCGGCGCGGCAAAACTTGGGATTAATCTGACCATTCTCGCGCCGTCGCTGTATTCTAGGTGAGGCTCCAATTCACAGAATCGAGTGTTGCGAACAAATCGTCGGTCGGATTGTGTCGTATCAGGCGTCTGAACGTTGCGATTTCCGACGTCCTTGCAATCAGAGGCAAGGTTTCCGATTATGAGCGATTGAGTGCAGGTGTGCTGTGGATACGAACTAGTCGCGCGCAGTGGCGGCGGCTCCGAAGAGAGGTATAACGCATGACGACGGAGACTGGCGCCGAGATTTCGGGGAATGATCTCGAACAAGCCGAGGCATTTGCCCGGGGATATGCTGAACTGCGGGAAGCAATTCATCAAGTCATCGTAGGGCAGGATCGCGTGGTGGACGAATTGCTGATGGCGTTGTTCAGCCGGGGGCATGCGCTCATCATTGGTGTGCCGGGGCTGGCGAAGACGTTGTTGGTGAAGACGCTCGCGCAGACCTTGGGTTGGGATTTCAAGCGCATCCAGTTTACGCCGGACCTCATGCCTTCGGATATTACGGGCACGGAAATTCTTCAGGCAGATGCCACTTCGGGTGAACGCGCGTTGCGGTTTGTGAAGGGTCCGTTGTTCGCGAATTTGGTCCTTGCCGATGAAATCAATCGCACGCCGCCGAAGACACAAGCGGCACTCCTTGAGGCGATGCAGGAATACACGATTACTGCGGCGGGTCGATCGTATCCGTTGGAGCCTCCTTTTTTTGTCGTGGCCACACAGAATCCGATTGAACATGAGGGCACGTATCCGCTGCCGGAAGCGCAGCTCGATCGGTTCATGTTCAGCATCAATATTGAATACCCGGCGCGCGAGGAAGAAATGAATATTGTCGACACGACGACACAATCGGAACCGCCGACACTCGAGCCGGTATTCACGAAAGAACAGGTGATCGCGTTTCAACAATTGGTGCGGCGCGTGCCGATATCGAAACACGTTTTGAACTATGCGGTTGATCTGGCGCGTGCTTCCCGACCCAACGAACAAGGCGCGCGGGACTTCGTGAAAAAATATGTCGAGTGGGGCGCGGGGCCGCGGGCTTCGCAATATCTGGTTCTCGGCGCGAAGGCATTGTCGTTGTTGCGCGGCAAACCGGCGCCATCGACGGAAGACGTGCGGGAAGTGGCTCGTCCGGTGCTACAACACCGCATTATCGCGAATTACAATGCCACCGGCGAAGGCGTAAGTGTGCGCAAGATCGTCGATACTTTGATCGAGCAAGTGCCTGAGGCGGACTACCGTAAGTAGCCGATAGCAGTGGCGGCCGAATCGAAAAACGGCAACGGGGCTTGGCAACTGCTGCAGCCTTCTGCGCTTGCTAATCTGCAGAATCTATTGTTCGCGTCACGCGTGATTGTGGAGGGCGCGTTCGCGGGGCGTCACCGGTCGCCATACAAAGGATCGGCGGCGGAGTTTATCGACTACCGTGAATACAACCCCGGCGATGAAATCCGAACGATTGACTGGAAAGCTTACGCGCGATCTGATCGCTATTTCGTAAAACTGTTTCAAACCGAAACCGACATGAACGGGTATTTGCTCGTGGATTGCAGTGCATCCATGGGGTATGGCGGCCCGGCGTATCAACGCTTGTTCGGCAAAGACACGGTATCGAAGTTGGACTACGCGAAACATCTCGCCGCAGCCATCGCTTTTCTATTGGTGCAACAGGGTGATCGAGTCGGACTGACGTTGTTCGATGACCGCATCCGCACGCACCGTCCACCCGGCGGCACGTTTCCTCATTTGTATACGTTGCTCGACGCGATGGACAAACAAGAACTGGGCAAGCAGACATCGTTGTCCGGCACGTTGCGCGATGCGTACAGCCTCATCAAACGACGTGGGTTGTTAATCGTCGTGTCGGATTTTCTTGACGATGTGGATGAAGTTATTCAGGCGTTGAACATGTACCGGCACCGGAATTTTCAAGTGTTGTTGTTTCATGTGATGCATCCGTACGAGCGTCAGTTGCCGCCGCTGGACAGCATCAACTTTGTCGATTCGGAGACGGGCGCGATGATGACTTCGCGATCGGGTGATATCGCGGAGGCGTATGCGGCGGAGGTGGAGACGTTCATAGAGCACCTACGTTCCGCGTCCATTGCGCGTGGAATTGAATACCGCACGGTGCAAACGGACGAGCCGTATAGCGATATCTTGCGTGATTTCTTGTTGAACCGGCCGGGCGGCGCGCGGTGAATCTCTTTGGTCTTACGTTTGCGAATCCCGCGTTGTTGGTCGGTGCGTTAGCGTTGTTCATACCGTATGTGATTCATCTGCTTACACGTCGTACGCCACGGCGCATCGTCTTCCCGACCTTGCAGTTCCTGCAGAAAGCCCAAGCGAATCAGTCGCGGCTATTCCGGCTACGGCACCTTTTGCTGATGCTTTTGCGGACCGCATTCATTCTGCTGTTGCTCATCGCGTTCCTGCGACCAATTTATTACGAAGGCCGCGACGGGGCGGCGTCGAATCCTGATGCGAATTCGGCGCACATAATAGTCGTGGACGCATCGGCGAGTATGGGATATCAAGCTGGTGGATTTTCCCCGTTTGCTCGCGCGCAACGTCTTGCCGAAGAAATCCTCGATCAAATTGGCGCGGACGATACGGCCAATCTAATCCTTGTCGGACGCATGCCATCGGCGTCGTTTCCCGGACCTTCGGCGAACCGGTTTCACCTGAAACGCGACTTACAAGCGGCCGAGCCGACATTTGAACGGGGCGACATGGATGCGGCAGTTGCCGCATGTATCAAACAATTGAGCGCGGTCGATGACGTTTCTAAGCACATCCATTTTATCTCCGATTTTCAACGGACCAATTGGGCGGCCGTGGATTTTTCTGCGATGCCATCCGATATCGAAACGACGTTCATCGGGGTTGGGGATGAACATGGCGCGAACATCGCCGTCACTTCGTTGTCCGTGCGCCCTTCTACCCCAGCGCTCGGCGAACCCGTGGAATTGACGGCGGAGATCGCGAATTACAGCGGGCGCGGCGATACCATCACCGTGCAACTCGCGTTCGACGACCAGGCTCCCCTCCGGCGGGAAGTCGTGTTGCGGCCAAACTCCGTCGCAACGGCGGAGTTCCGTTTTCGCGCAAATAAGGCTGGGTCATTTGAAGCGACTGTGTCTGTTCCCGTAGATGGCATGACATCCGACGATAGTCGCTATACCGCGCTGGATGTGTCGGAACGTGTGCGTGTGCTCGTGATTAGCGACGCCGACACTAGTGGCCGGGAATCGAGTACGCGATTCCTCGCGCGGGCGTTGAGCCCGGCGGAAGGCGGCGTGAGCGCGCCGGACGTACAGGTTGTAAGCACCTTCGGCGCAGCCGAGGCGATTCTTCCGGACACCGGCATCGTGATTCTTGACGCGGCCGCCGCCATGCCCGACGCCTTGGCCGAACGGTTGCACGAGCGCGTGACCGATGGGGGTGCGCTGATCCACTTTTTGAGCGGTCCAAATGAGCGCGCCCTTCAGGAACAACTTGCGGCGTATTCGCAGGGCGAATGGCCAACTCCGTTGCAATTGGGTACGCGAGTACGGTTGCGATCCGGCGAGTTCTCGCGGTTGGCGCAAGCGAATTTCGATGACCCGTTGCTTAAGAAATTCCGGGAATCAGACGACTTGCGGGAAATAGAATTTTACAGTTATCACGCGACGGATCGCGTTGCGGGTGTTGGACAGGTGTTGATGCGATACAACGACGAAAATGTAGCTATGGCTCGCGCATCGCACGGACAAGGCATGATATTGACCTGCAATTTCTCCGCGGGGCTAGACGACAGCGACCTATCGAAACGAACCGTCTTCGTGCCAATCGTGCAGGAGATGATTAAGTCTTGCCGGACCGGTGCCGCGCGCGCTGAGTTCCTGATCGGACAGCCCGCGTCCTTGGTCGCGACTCGAGCGGACTCAACCGGGGGGTTCCGATTCACGGGTCCGGGTGGCGAAGAGTTGAGCGCGAGCGTTGAACAACGTGACGCGGAAGCTGCGGTGCTTTTCTCCAAAACGGCTTCACCCGGCTTCTACCGGGCGACGCTAAATGGCGAGCGGCTTGCGAGTGCAGCGGTCAATCTCGACCCACGTGAAAGCAATCTGAGTGTATTGACGCCTGAGCAGGTTGAACAGTTGGCGGCAGGGACGCGTGCGACCGTGATTGCGGGAGATAGAGCGGGCGTCGATACGCTGGGCCAAATGTTTGATGGACGGCCGCTCTGGCACTATTTTGCGGCGGCGGCGATGGCGCTATTGGTTCTCGAACTTGCTCTGCAATGGCTGTGGCGGCGGTAAGGTGATGGACGGCATCTTTTTCGATCCTCCCTGGTCGCTGCCGGGCGTCGTGGGTTGCGCGATCCTAGCCGCGGCGCTGGCGATTTGGGCGTATGCGCGTGCGCGAGTGGACGCTTCTTTCGCCCGGCGTTACGGCTTGGCGACTCTCCGATTGATTGCGATCGGACTCATTGCGCTTGTCTTGTTGCGACCGGTCGCGCTACGAACGACGGAGGCGCCGGATGAACGTGCACAACTCACCGTCCTGATTGATGCGACCGGCAGCATGGCAACCGAAGACATGGCGGGCGCATCGCGTGCGACGTATGTCGCGAAGCTATTGGATGATCACAAAGCGATGTTCGATCATCAACTATCCGAGGCGTACGACGTTGAATACTACACGTTTGGCGACGGCGTGCGTATGCAGCCGCTGGGTGCGTTGATAACTGACATTCCGATTGCAGGACGCAAGACCGACGTGGGGGCTGCGCTGTTCGATGTAGCCGGTCGTACTTCTGAACGGCCTCGTGCTGGCGTGTTGCTCATCTCCGATGGCCGCGAAAACGTAACCAGCACGGCGCGCCAAGCGGCACGCGTGATGAAAGCGCAACAAGTGCCGGTCTGGGGATTGACCGTTGGCACGGCAGCGGAAACGAAAGACGTGTACGTTACGGCGCGGTTAAATCAGGACTTCCTCATTGTCGACCAACCCGCGACGCTGCATGCAACGGTTACACAGTCCGGGTTCGCGGACTGGTATGCGGACGTGTCGCTTTTTCGCGAAGATGAATTCGTGTCGCGCCAGCAAGTCATGATGAAGGGCAGCAATACCCGCGTGACGTTTCCGGTCGAGGAATCGAAAAAGGGCGCACTGCGGTATCGCGTAGAAGTGAAGCCTCTGGGCGGCGAAGCTGACGAGGAAAACAATCGGCGTACCGTCTTTACGCAGGTAGTAGATGAGAAACACCGAGTTCTCTACGTCGAAGCAAAACCATACTGGGACAGCAAGTTCATGTTGCGGACGTTGCAACGAGACCCGCAGTTGGAGGTGACATCGGTATTTCAACTGGGTCCGGAAAAGATTTTCGCGGTGTCTTCCGGCGCTAAGAAAAAGCGTGACGGCTCGGATGCGACAGTCACGCAGGGTGTCGCGTTGCCGAGGACTCGGCGCGAACTGTACGCCTACGACTGCATCATTCTCGGACGGGATGTCGATGCGCTATTCAGCGCAGAAGACTTGCGCCGGTTGCAGGACTTTGTCGCGGAACGCGGCGGCAGCCTCGTCTTCGCGCGGGGTCAGGCGTATGCCCGCACGGAGGATGATGGGCTGAGCGCGATGGAACCCGTGACTTGGGACCAGGAAGCCATTCGCGACATCCGGATCGGATTGACCGAAGCAGGGAAGCGGAGCCCCGTCTTTTCGTTCGGCGGCGGCCAACCGGCTGATCTGATCCTTCGGGAGTTACCGGAAATGGTGAGCGTGACGCGGGTGAAAGATGAACGCGCGTTGAGCGTCGTCTTGGCCAAGAGCGCGACGGGCAATCCTGAGGGCGAAATCGCGGCGATCGCGCATCAGCGGTACGGCAAGGGCAAAGTGATGAGCATCGGCGCTACGGGTCTTTGGCGTTGGGCGTTCCTGCCCCAGGACCTAGAGTCGTACGACGACGTGTACGCGAAATTCTGGGGCCAGATGATCCGCTGGCTCGTATCCGAATCCGATTTCTTGCCGGGGCAAGACATTTCGTTCCGGGTTGATCGGCATGCGTATGACGAAGGTGATGCGGTTACCTTCGTCGTGCGCACGAAGTTTGTGGATGAAGAAGATTATGCGCCAAAGATCGTCGTGACAGCGCCGGATGGTTCGGAACGCGACATCGTGCCGACCGCGTCGGAAGATCGGGCTGAAATGTATACGGCGAGTTTCTTGCCTGAACAAGAAGGCGAATTCCGGGCAGTTTTGAACAGCAATATCGGTTCGCCGGAGCAAGAGGAACTACAGTTCACGGTGTACACCGACAGCATCGAGAACCGGTTTGTCGCCGCCGATCCCGATCTAATGTCCGCGATCGCTGACACGACGGGCGGTTCAGTACTTGAGCCATCGCAGATCGAACAATTGCCTGACTTACTCGCGGAGTTCCAACAACTCACTCGGGAAGAGGAAGACCCGGTCGACGTTTGGGACCGAATGGCGTTGTTTTCAGCCATAATTGTACTGTTGTCGTTGGAGTGGTTCCTGCGACGGCGTTCCGGTTTAGTATAATCGGTATACAGAGGAAACTGCATTCGTGACTTCCGCAACACTCACGCTCCACGAAGAATTAGGCGTCATTCAGCGCGCGCATGGCCGCCGCGCGATGTTGCTGGGTTTCGTCCGCATGGCATGGGTCGTGCCGGTTGCCATCCTGCTCGCGGTTTACATTGATGTGGTCTTTCCGATGGCGGCGGGCTGGCGGGTCGGCGTTGATGCACTCATCGCCGCGACGGCATGTGCTGCGGCCTGGACCGGATTTCGCGTGGCGACCCGATCGCGATCACGCGCACGAATGGTTGCGCGCATGGTCGAGCAGAGCCATCCCGAGGCGCGCAACGATCTCGTAAACGCAATCGACTTTGAAGAGGCGTTGGCAGGAGGACAGCCGCGCAATGTATCCAGCGACTTGATGAACGCGGAGATCGCGGAAGCGGCTGAGACCGTAAGAAAACTCCCCGGCTTCTCGGCATTGCGTCCGAAGAGCCTGAGCAAGGAAGCGCTGTTCATGGGCGGGGCGATTGCATTGGCGGTATTGTTACCGACTGTCTTTCCGAACGTGTTTGGCGCAGTGCTACCCCGCTTCCTCGATCCCTTTGGCGATCATCCCCCATATAGTGCAACTCGGTTTGAAGTTTCGCCGGGCGGCGCGAACATCAACTATGGCGAAAACCTGCAAGTGGTGGTCGATACATCTGGCCGCCCCGTCGATGATGTGACCCTGGTGGTCGAAGCCCTTGATGGCCGCGAGATGGCCGAGCTGCCAATGTTCCGTTCGGACGACCGGTCGTTCTTCCAAACCATTGAAGCGCCCCGTGCCGATCTAAACTATTTCGCGCGCATTGAGGATGGTCGCAGCAAACGATATCCGTTGACGATCAACCAAGTGCCTCGCATCGAATACGCGTCCGTATCGTTCACGTATCCGAAATACACAGGTCTCATGCCGAAGACGCGGCTCGTTGCCGATGCACCAATCCGGACATACGAGGGCACCGAAGTCACGATTACGTTGACCTCGAATCGCCCACTGGAAGCGGGCGAATTGACCGTTGATGGGACGAAAATCGACATGTCGCCGCGCACGGAAGCGAATACCGTAAGCGGTACGTTTACGCTGTCGCGTGCTGGCCGATTGGACGCATCGGTCATCGATATTGATGGCCGCCAAAGCGAGGATCGAATTGGCCTTGCGCTCGAAATCCTGCCGGACGAAGCGCCGAATATAACAGTCGCAAGCCCTGGCCGTCATTCGCTTGCGACACCCACAGCGAAAATACCGATTGTTCTGGAAGCGTCTGACGATTTGGGTGTGGAGCGGATCGAATTGCTGCGCAATCACAACCAATCCGATGACGCTCGCGAACGCGTGTATACCGCTGAATCGATTCAAACGTTTGCGGACGGCGTGTCGATGCTCGACCTAGAGGCGCTGGGTGTACAACCCGGCGACACGCTCGAATACTACGCCACGGCGACCGATACACGACCCGGCGCACCACAAACTGAGGCATCGGAAGCATTTCAGTTGCGCATTATTTCGCAGGACGAGTATCGCGATTTCATGCAATCGCAAATGACGGCAGAAGACTTGAATCAGAAGTATGGCGACATGCTCGACCAGATCGAAAACGTCGCGTCGAAACAAGAAGCGATTCAAGAAGCCACCGAGAAGTTGCAGGACAAGCTAGCCGCGGGTGAAGAACTTTCGGAACAAGAGGAACGCGATCTCGCGGACTTGCTTGGACAGCAACGCGACTTGGCGGAGCAAGCGGATCAGCTCGCCAAGCAATTGGAAGAACAGTCGAAAGAGCCGTCGGTCTTTGATGTAGAGGACGATTATAAGAAGGCGTTGAAAGAAATCGCTGAGCAACTCGCGAAAGCTGGCAAACACATGCAGCAGAGCGAGGAGCAGATGAAGAACGCGAACGAACAGTCCGAGGGCCGGCAGTCCGCAATGGCATCAGCGGCCGAGGCACAGCGCAAAGCGCTTGAAGAGCTGGGGCGTCAGATGGAGGCATTCCAGGAAGAAATTCAACAAGCGAACCAAGAACTGGAAGACGTGTATCACCTGATGGAAGACGTGGAGATGTTCAAGCACCTCTACACGCTGCAACAACGGATTGAACGTCAAGCACGCACGTACAAAGACGCGGCTGCGCCAAGTATTGACGAACAAATTCGGTTGAAGGAGTTGAGTGAACAACAGTCGGCTGTGGAAGAGGCTCTTGAGGAATTGAAGGGTCGCCTTCGCGATCACGCTAAAGATATCGAAGAAGGCTATCCCGTCGTCGCACAAGATGCGGTTGATATTGCCGATCAGATCGAACAACGGGCTATACCTCAGATCATGGACCGTGCGACCGGCCAACTCGCGAAGGCCGACGCTCTGGAAGGGCATCCGTCGACGTTGGAAGCGAAAGACGAGATGGAAGCGATGATTGAATTTTGCGAATCAGCCGGCGGCCAGGGCAGTAGTCAGTGCGAGTTGCGGCTGAAGATTCAGATGGGTATGAACCCGGGCAACACGATGGGGCAGTTTGGCAAGAGTTTGTCGACTAGCGCGAGCAATAGCTTTGGCGGCTTTGGCATGGGCCAAGCCGGTCAGGGTGGAATGAGCGCGGGATCGACGCCGTTTAATGTCTACGGTTCTGAGGAATCGATGGGGAATCCGAAAGCGGACCGTGAAAGCTCCCAGGGCAAACGGCGCATGGCTGACACAAAGCCGGGTCCGGATGATCCCGATCCGCTCGCTGGCGATATCGAAGAGTTGCCGATGCCGCAGTCCTCTGAATTGGAATTGGAAAACGGCCGCGGCGAACATGTGATGGAAGAGTACAGGCCGCTCATCGAAGCGTATTTCCGTTCGATTGCGGATGAGAGCCGGTAACGTAGGAGTTCAACATGAAGACCTTCATTGTAGTGGCGGCGATGCTGTCGATGGTGGGCGCGGAGCCCCAGTCGATTGTGACGGCGCGCGTCGAACAACCCGCGGATACGCACGAGCGTATTCAGTGCGCGAACTTGGTGTATGCGGGTACAAAGAGCTCCGTCTGTATCAGCGACACGTTCCTGATGACGCTCGATGAGGAAACCAACAACGACGCGGATGCCGGATTTACGCCAGTGAAACTTCGTTCGGAAGACCTGTATCAATATCCGTTTGCCGTGATGACCGGCGAAGGCAATTTCACGCTGCTGGAGGAAGAACGCCGGAATCTTAAGGCCTATTTGACGCGCGGCGGATTCTTGCTGGCGTCGGCGGGGTGTTCGTCCCCGGAATGGAACCGGTCGTTTCGCCGCGAGTTCAAGAAAATTTTTCCGGACGCTGAATTGAACAAGATCGACATGGAACATGCGTTGTTTAAGACGGTGTTCGACATCCCAAACGTCCGGCTCAAACGCCACGGCACGACGCTGCTGGAAGGCTTTGAGATCGACGGCAGAATTGTATTGATTTACACCGCCGAAGGCCTTAATGACACGGGCAATGTAAAGGGTTGTTGTTGCTGCGGCGGGAATGAAGTTAAGAATTCGCGGGAGATCAATACCAATATTCTCGCATATGCTTTGACGCATTAGGACGCTCAATGGCTGAGTCGCTGCACCGAACTACCCCTCACCCTAACCCTCTCCCCGAGGAGAGGGGATTTGCTCGGTCGCCTGTAGTGCGCTCGATGCTTCATACGATCCTCATCACTATGGTCGCCTCTGTTATCCAGGCGTGCGGCGGGCCGGAAGAAGCGGTGACTTCTGAATCTGGATCCGATGTAGTTGCAGTGGGCCCGCCGGACAAACTCTCGATTTTCTACACCGCCGATACACGTGGTCATATCGACCCGTGCGACTGTTCGGCAGGTATGGCCGGCGGGGTTGCGCGGCGCATGACCTATGTCGCCGATCAAGCGCCCGACCACTTTTTGCTGGTTGATGCGGGCGACGTAACTGCGGGCGCGCGCGAATGGGAAATGTTGGAGCTGGAGTACATCCTCAAGGGCTACGCGGCAATGGGATATCACGCCGTTAACATCGGCCATCGAGAAATACAGGCGGGCGCGGACGGCTTAGCGAAATTGCGCGCTCAATTCCCCAACTTCATTTCGGCCAATGTGCGTGACGCATCCGGCGAACTCATTTTTGAACCGTATCGTATTGTCACGCTAGGAGGCGGATACCGGGTCGCGATACTCGGCGTGGCGGACAATTCGCTTGAGTCCGACGAAATAGGTGCTGGATTGCAGCTCGATGCGCCAAATCAAGCGGTCGCGAAGTATTTGCCCGAGGCGACTCAACAGAGCGACCTAGTTGTATTGCTCGCGTTTGCGAACGAAGAGAAATTGCAGGCGTTAGCAGAAGAATTTATCGGACTTGACGTCATCGTGGGCGGCAACGTCGCGCAGCCTTCGGGCGATGCGGTCGAGCGAAACCGGTCGGTTATCGTGTACAACACGGACAAAGGTAAATCGGTCGGTCGACTGGATTTGGCGCTGGTCGATGGAGGCCATGCGGTCATCGCGAACGAAGTGACGATGCTGCTCGAAGACATCGCGGACGACCCGAATGCGGCGGCGATTGTCGAAGCGTTTAAGATCGAACAAGTCGATCGTAACTTTCAAGACTACAAGAAAGACGATGAAGAAGGGTTAACGGCGTTATGAGATACGTCTTAGCAATGTTTTGTTCAATAGGCATCGCGGCCGCCGTATTGGCGCAGGATACCGGCATTCCTTGGGTTAAATCGTATGATGACGCGCTGGCACAATCGCGCGCAGAGGGCAAGCCGATGTTCGTTGAGTTCTACGCGGATTGGTGCGGCCCCTGTAAACAGATGGACGCCGAGGTGTATTCGAAGCCTGAGGTCGTTAAAGCATTGGAAGGATATATCTGCGCAAAGATCGATGTTGATGCGGCAATGAACGTTGCCGCCGCCTATCAGGTGAATTCGATTCCGCGATTTGTGGTGGTGAGCCCGGACGGAAAAGTAGTCGGAGACCAAATCGGTTTTGTTCGTCAAGATTATTTCATGAATGTACTGGATATGATCGCGGAAGACATCGCGGACGGCATCGATGGCACGCCGATTCCGAGCGTCTCCTCAAGCCTCAACGTAAATCCGACCGCAGAACCAGCGGGCCCCACGGCGGAAGAACGCGTTGCGAAGGCGGAAGACACGCAAGATTGGTTGGCGTTGCTTGGTGATGTCGATCCATCGGTTCGCGAAACGGCCGGTGCCGAACTCGCCAAGCGCGGCTCGACCGGAGCGTGGATTCTGGTCGAAGCACTCGCGAGCGATTATCTCGGCACACGTATTGGCGCGTATGAAGCTGTGTCGAAAAACCAACTCAGCGATTTGTCCTTCGACCCGTGGGCAGAACCGGCTGATCGCAAGAATGCATTGAAAGCATGGCGCGTTTGGCGAGATAAACAACTCGCCGCCACTTCCGGCGCATTGGCCAAGCCGATCGCCGAATCGGCTACACCGGAAGCTCAATAATCTCCGCGTCCGCTCGACCATCTTCGATCCACAGCCGTGCGCAACTCACCGGCAGGCTGAATCGGCGCGGCCCGGCGCTACCCGGATTCAGATAGAGCACACCATCCTGCCGCTCGATTCCAGGCTTGTGCGAATGGCCGAAAATCACTGCGGCGAATCCTGCGGCAGCCGGGTCCAGATCTAGATTTTCGCGGATGTGAATCATGTACAGGATCGCTTCATCGACTTCGACCGCTTCCGTGAGCGGCACTGCTTCGGCCCAGGGTCCGCGATCAACGTTACCGCGAACGGCGTGGACTGGCGCGATTTCTCGCAGCGTATCGAGAATCGTTGGGTCATCAACATCGCCAGCATGTAGAATGAGGTTCGCGCCCCGCATGGCGTCCAACGCTTCCGGGCGAAGGAGTCCGTGAGTATCCGAGATCACTCTAATGTCGGTGCGCATATTTGTCCTTGAGGCGGTGGAGCGCCGTTGATACAGTCCGGCGGTCTATTCTGAGAAACTAGAAAACGTGGAGTAAACAACGCTTCGTGAGTGCAATGCAACCTCTAATCGACGAATTAAAATGGCGCGGGCTGTTGCATCAGTGCACGCATGACGACCTCGGCGACGTGTTGGAGAAGGAACCGCAGACCGTGTATGCGGGCTTCGACCCCACAGCGGACAGCCTGCACGTTGGCAGCCTCCTCCCGATCATCGGCCTAATGCATTTCCAGCGGCATGGCCATCGGCCTATCGCTCTGGTCGGCGGCGGTACGGGAATGATCGGCGATCCGAGCGGCAAGTCGGAAGAACGGCAGTTGCTCGATGACGACACGTTAGGCGCGAATGTAGCCGGAATCCGTTTGCAGCTCGAACGGTTCCTTGACTTCGAGGGCGATCGTGGCGCGCTACTCTTGAACAATGCGGATTGGCTATCGCAATTTACGTTGGTCGAATTTCTCCGGGATATCGGGAAGCATTTTTCGGTAAACGCCATGTTGATGAAAGATTCTGTGCGCAATCGACTCGAAGACCGCGATCACGGGATTTCGTTCACAGAATTCTCCTACAGCTTGTTGCAGGCCAGCGACTTTTTGCAGCTCTTCGTCGACCAAGGTTGCCGCGTGCAGATCGGGGGCAGTGACCAGTGGGGCAATATCGTCGCGGGCATGGACCTCATTCGCCGAAAGGAACAAGCCGACGCCTATGGACTCACCTTCCCGTTGGTGGAGAAAGCGGACGGCACCAAGTTTGGCAAGACAGAAGCGGGTACGGTCTGGCTCGATACGAAGCGCACATCGTCCTACCATTTCTACCAGTTCTGGCTAAACCAGTCGGATGCCGATGTATCGCGGTGGTTACGCGCGTTTACGTTTTTGCCGCAGGAAGAGATCGAAACGCTGGAGCAGACTTTGGCCGATGCGCCGCACGAACGTGTCGCGCACCGCAAGTTAGCGGATGAAGTGACGCGCATGGTCCACGGTGAGGATGCGCTGCAGAATGCCGTACGCGCATCGCAAGCCATGTTTGGTGGCGATCTACACGGCTTGGACGACGCCACGCTCGAAGACGTGTTCAGTGAAGTGCCTTCTTCAGTCCGGCCACGAGGTGAACTAACCACCGGACGTGCGGTATTGGATATCTTAGTGGAATGCGAAGTGTTCAAGAGCAAGGGCGAAGCGCGCAGGATGATCGATTCGGGTGGCGTCTATCTGAACAACGAACGCATCTCGTTGGACGCGGCATTGAGCGAGGGTTCATTGGTCTCTGAACACATCGCTGTGATTCGGAAAGGCAAGAAGAACTACCACCTGCTGCGGTTCGAGTGAGGCGAGCCTGAACACAGACTTATGCATTCCCACGCAGAGCGTGGGAACGAGATTTAAAGACTGGCTGCGATAGGCTTGGATTCCCGCCTTCGCGGGAATGACGCTGAGAGGTTTCGCTTCGCAGCGTGGTCCTACACCCCGAACTGTTTTAAGTGATGATTCGTATGCGCGCCGTGAACAACGCTCCACTTGGTGAGCGGAATATCACCGAGCGCCGGGCTAAATCCTTGCTTATCGGGCGTCGCTTCCAATTCGTCGATAAACTGGTCCATTTTCTTCAGTAAGAGCTTCTCTTCTTCGTCAAACGCTTTGTCTGTCGTGGGCGTCCACTCATCGGGTGCCTTGAGGTTCCCTTTCGGCCAATTCGTGAACCACTTAAACACTAGCAGGAACATGAGATGCCGCGCGCCGGGGATGTAGGCCAGAAACCCGGTACCGGGCGCGTTTTGGCCGTGGGTGTCTTCCTCGCCCATCGATGCTTCAAAGACGAAACGTAGATGCCGCAGCATCCGCGTCGTGTCCAGCGATCCCCATTGCCGCTCCGAATCAGAGCTGACCTTCGTCAGTCGCGCCTTATAGTCATCAATCGTCGATCTCGTAAACGCTGGTTCCGACATGTGATTACCTCCCGCGATTGTCTTTGTAGAAGTAATACGATTGGAGCATAACCGCATTGCTATCGGCAACCACCGTCGCGCTGTGATAAAGTTCCGCGGCTATGGATTGCGACTTCACATTTGAATTGACCGGCCACGACCCGGACAGCGGTGCGCGCGTTGGCCGGGTCGAGACCCCGCGCGGTGGCTTCGATACGCCAGTGTTTATGCCGGTAGGCACGCAGGCCACCGTGAAGGCCGTATCGCAG
>JAJDAB010000667.1 GCA_029262095.1 Candidatus Hydrogenedentota bacterium | reverse complement strand
AAGGGGATCGCTCCGCGATTGTTCACATCATGCACCATTGTGTGGTGGACGGTACGTCCGCTGCCCTAGTTGCAAAGGCGTTGTACGACCTGGGTCCCATCGGCGATGGCGATTTGTCCACCGAGGGCGAGAAAATGCCGCCGACACCAAATGCATTCCAATCGCTGATCCACGCGATCATGGACGACGCGGTTGGCGCGGTGGCAGTTCTGAAACGTAGTCCGAAATCGATTCTTCAAACTATCCGAGCCATGCGATCTCAGGCGTTTCGCGACGGGTTCGCCGCTCTGCGTGAGTGTGACGGGGCACCGGGTCTGCGTTTTCCATTTAACGGGCCGCCTTCGGGCAAAGTAGCCTTCGCGAAAACGTCTGTACCCTTCGACCTCATGCGTGAACTTGGGGCCAAACATGGCGGCACTATAAACGACGTGTTGCTCTCGATTGTGACCGGCGGTGTTAAACGATACGCGGACGAGTGCGGTCTGGATATCGAGGGCAAGTACTTCAAGTTTCAAATGCCGACCAATGTCCGTATGCCGGATCAATATGGCAAGATGGGCAACTTAGCTGCTCCGGCACCCGTTCACATTCGTCTCGATATCGAAGATCCGGTCGAACGATTAAAAGCCGTGATTGAGCGCACAAGTAAAGTGAAGCGTTTGAAAATGGCGTTGGGCCTTCATTACGCGATTCAGTGCATTCAAACCGCAATGACGCCTCCAGGTCTGATGCTTTCTGAAACATTATACGGCAATCGTTGGTTGCGCAAACTCGAAAAAGCCCTGAAACGACCTGTCGGGACCAATATGTTCGTTACCAATCTGCCGCGGCCACGCATTCCACTCTATATTGCCGGGCGCAAGATTCTGCATCGACATGTACTTGTCCCGCTCCTGCCCAATCACGGAATGGTGTGCGGAGCACTCACCTATGATCAGCTCCTCGAAATTAGCTACACCGGAGACGCCGCGGTAACGCCAGGTGTCGATGCCCTAATGCGTTATACTGTGGAAGCCCTCGACCAATTGGTCGAAAAAAGCGGCAAAAGCGATTTAGGGCAACCAGAAGATCGCATGGACACAAAGCCCGTCGCTGGGGTTGGGTAGTCGATACTGAATACCAGCATCGATCCCCGGCAGCCAGAATTCTCCCAGAGGATCACCGGAAGCTCGTGAGAATTCATTAACTCGATTAGGAATAGTAGTTTGCAGTCCGAAGATCAAAGTAAGAATTCGCCGCATTCCGTTGAGACCGAGCGACTAAGCAGACACGACTCTGCATTCATCTATCTCGATAATGAACTCACCGGCCACGAGGGTTGTGGCCTTAGCATTTTCGATGGCGTAGTCCCTTTCGAGAATATGCGGCACCGCATGCTTGAAGTAATCCCAGAAGTGCCGAAATTTTTGCAGTGTCCTGTGCACGTGCCATTCGGATTGGGGCATCCCACCTGGGAATACGTTCCCGATTTCGATGTCGACTACCATATCCAATTGTTACATCTCGACGCTCCGGGTACTGAAGAACAATTATGGTCGCTGACCGAACGCCTTGCTAACGAACGACTCGATCCGAATAAACCGTTATGGCGTATGTATCTTATCCACGGGTTGTCGGACGGACGATCTGCATCATTCGCGAAGATTCATCATGCGTTGACCGACGGCATGGGTGCGCTCAAAGTCATGATGGCAAATATTGAAGTCGATCGCGTTGTACCTGACCCGATCGCACCCGGCACACCGCTTCCGCAACTTCCCAAAGCGCCGCCGATACCATCGGCATCAAGCCGTATAGCGCGCGCCCTTCGGGATAACATGCGAGCGACCATTACGGGCATTGCAGGCTTACCAAAACGGCTTGGCCGATACCGGCGGCGGGTTTCCTCGGCCCACTTCTGGCAAGCGCTCAAGCTTGTCTGGCGGTATACCCAGACACCGACCATTCGGTACCCATTCAATCGCGGATTGAGCGGCCGCGTCCACTTTGGCACGGTGAGCCTTCCCCTCACGGAGATGAGGGGCATTCGCACAAAGTCCGGCGGAACGGTGAACGATGTGTTGCTCGCTACCGTCGCGGGCGGATTCGAAAAGTACACCGTGCGAAATGGTCATGACACGACCGGCAAATTCATGCGACTTCAAGTTCCTACGAACATTCGCACCGAAGATACCGACGTACCCCTAGGAAATCATGTGGGGTCCGCACCGCTCCTAGTCCCCTACGGCATTGAACACCCAGTTGAACGTCTCCATGGCATTACCGAATCGATGCGCGAAGCGAAGGCGTATAACGTCGGATACGGCGTCCGCGTATTCCTCGATGGCTTCGAGGCCGCACTAACCCCGCCTGGAATGCGATTCGCGTTCGGACTTGCGGGATGGCCGCCGTATCAACGTTTCATGGCGAAGATGCCGGGGAAACCGAATCTTCACCTGTACGTGAGCAATATGCCAGGCCCCGAGTTCGCGACGTATACCCTTGGCCATAAGTTACTGGTCCGTCACCCAATGGGCCCGGTCATTCCGGCAAGCGGCCTCTCGTGTGCGGCGATGTCCTGCGAAGATCATTTGCACGTCTGTTTCGCGGCCGACGCGGAATCGGTACCGGATGTACGGCAGTTGGCGGAAGAGGTCGCAGAGTCGTTTGTGGAATTGCGTAACACGGCGGGCGTTGATCCGATTGAGATCGAGACATTCGACGACATCCCGCAGGAATTAGCGAAGTAGATTCACCGCTCGGTGCGCGGAAACCACGCAATCGTTCACACCGATTCCTCGGTACGCGTTGCCCGCTAAGATGAGTCCGTGATTGCGATTTTCACCCGCATCCAGTGCTTCCAAAATAGCACCGTGCCTCAATCCATACTGAGGTATTCCGCGTTGGTGACGAAATATTCGCACGAAATCCGGCCCCTGATCCGCTTGAACCAACGGGGCGACTTCTTTATTGAAAAGGTCGATTAACCCATCATCAGATAGCTCAAGGACTGTAGAATCGGTTGCGCCGCCATACATCGTACGGAACAGGACATGTCCCTCCGGTGCTTGATCAGGAAAGACCGATGACGTCCAAATCGATCCAAGAACACGAAGGCCTTGATTGCGGGGCGCTAAGAATCCAAATCCGTTGAGGTCATGCCGCACGCGATCACGTTTGTATCCCACACTCAGAACCGCGATCGGCGCGTAGTTGATCTCGTCCAAGGCGGCCGCTAACGCATCATCCATCTCTTTTAGGATCGAGGCAGCCACATACGAGGGTG
Organism: Candidatus Hydrogenedentota bacterium; assembly: GCA_029262095.1. Classification (GTDB taxonomy): domain Bacteria; phylum Hydrogenedentota; class Hydrogenedentia; order Hydrogenedentales; family SLHB01; genus JAJDAB01. Next base: position 2,472 of record JAJDAB010000667.1, on the reverse strand, counting down.
CTGCAATGACCACGTGTTCAGCCTCTAGCTTTTCTCCAGATTCCGTATTGACGACGTAACCGGCACCATTCCGCTCAACACCCCGCACGGCAGTATTGAATCGCACACGGTCGCCCAACACCTCGGCTGCTCGCCGGGTCAGTGTGCCCATACCTCTAGGAAATGAAGTGAGTGTGCCACCCGGACCCATCGGACTCGCCCCGGGGCTCGACTTGCGCTGGGCGCGGAGTGCTTTGAACAGACTGCCATGTTCGCGCTCCATCGCGGCCATGCGCGGAAAACAATGCTCCAGCGATAGCTGCTTGGCATCGCCCCCATGTATTCCAGAAACCATGCACGACACCAACGTATCCGCGGCCTCCGTTCCAATGCGACGCGCAGCGAAAGACCAAATCGATTCCGCCTCGCCATTACGCTTGGCCGGTACGAACGGTTCACATAACAATCGAGCGCGGCCGAGCACCGACAACAGCGGCGATTTCAGGAATCCTGGTGGGGGAACAATTTCAATCAATTCACCTGCCTTGTAAATGAACCGATGTGCCGCCGCCTCGTTCGCGCGAATGATCGCGTCGCCCAGCCCAAGTGATCGCACCCAATCCAAGGTCAACGGTTCGCGGTCGAGAAATCCGTTTGGACCCCAATCGCAGGTGAACCCCTCTGTTCCGTCGGTCCGCGCGGTCCCGCCCGGTTCCGACGCAGATTCGAGGACCATCAGGGACGCGTCTGCATCGTGCTGCAATAAGAGATTGCCAGTACACAGCCCGGTAATGCCTCCGCCGATGATTATGGTTTGGTGCGATTCAGTCATGATTCAGTCGATCAGAGCGATGCGCCACGAGATTCCAACACTTCGATCGCTTTTACTCGCTTGTTCTGTCTCGCCCAATACAAGGCGGTCTTTCCGGATTTCGCACGCTGATTAATATCGGATCCTGCGTCTAGGAGTACCTTGATCATCGGGACGTGACCACGCGATCCGGCCCAGAACAGCGCGCTCCGTCCGCTCTTGTCCGCAACATTCACATTGACTGATGGATTTTCCAGGAGGAATTTCACAACTTCGAATCGGCGATTCGATGCGGCCGTAGTAAGCGGTGTATTGCCATAGAGCTTGTTCGACGTTGTGGGGTCGGCGCCATGTTCGATCAATAGTTTCATCATCTCGACTTGCCCAAATTGGGAGGCTGTCAACAAGGGCGACCCCATGGTCGCTTTGCCATCACTGACATCTGCGCCCCGTTCAATGAGGAATTGTGCCGCATTCACCTTGCCGATCTTTGCCGCATACTGCAACGGTGTATAACCCCATTCGTCCGTTGCATCAATAGCGTCTCCGCCATCCAGGTATGCCGCGCACAATCGAGGATCGTCCCAACGGACTCCGTAATGAACGCCATTACCTCCGGGCCATGCGGCGTCATTCTCCGCCCAGCGCTTCCACCGACCGTACAAAAACTTGTCCGGCCAAACACCAGTATCGAAATTGCGTCCGATGATCGCGAACGCCTTTTTCGACTCTTCCCGGTCTTGCATGAGACTCGCCAACCGTGCGCGAATATTCTGAACCCAGCGATCATCGGGGTAAACGCTCAGTAGATCCGTAAACCCTTCCTGCAACAGATCGGACGACCAGTCGAACCGGTGAATGAACGTCGTTGTCGCGGTCATGCCGTTGTAGTCGTTCGCAATCCAGACGTACGGCGCGGTGCCGGGCACGGGACTCGCGGCATCGGTCGCCTCGCGCGCGAATGCTTCGACATCGCCAAGCGCCCCGCCCCACCGCGGCATCATCGTCCAGGCGTGGGCCATGTACAGCGGCGGATAGCCTCGCTCAACTTCCAATCCCTTTTCATACAACTCGCGAAGTTCCGCGTAGGATTTCCCCATCAACTTCGCCGAGCGAATCATCAGTGGATACAGTTCCGGATCGGACGCTGGAAGTGCTTCCGCTTCTTTCAATACTTCCCAGGCGGCATTCAGATGCCGTTGCATCCCGGCCCAGCCTTCTTCCTTCACTTCTGAGGCCCAGCCGCCGCCACGCGCTTTCCACGCCAAATCTATCCGCACGCGTGCGAGCACGATCTTTGCCGTAATGGAATTGGGATACTGCTCGACCCAGCGCTGGCACCGCTGCACGTAGGGAATCGGTTGAGCGCGTGGTCGCATCATTCCCCGTCCGTGCTCACATCCGTAGTAAAACGATTCCAATTTCCAGCGGCCGTAGCCCCAGCGTTCTTTGTTCTCGCGGAACTCGTTCGCGATGAATTCAAGCGCCTCAAATTCCTCGTCAACGAAGAGCGCGCCCACGCGGTAGCGAACTTGCCATTGTGGGGCGACACCGGCGTCGAGCCTCACTTTCGCCAAGGCCCATGCCTCATCGATCGTCTTGGGTACGTTTTCGGCTTGGCCGCTGGCGAGGCAGGAAGATATGAACAGCCCGATCGTCACGATTCCAACACGTTTCATCGC
>JAJDAB010000666.1 GCA_029262095.1 Candidatus Hydrogenedentota bacterium | reverse complement strand
ATCTCAATTTGGTCTTCATCTTTACCTGTTGTCAGCACGACGTCGATCGGGTGATCGCCCACCGCTTGACGTAGAGCGGCTTCCCCGATATCGCGCAACGCATCCTCGACATCGTCTTCACCCAGATAATTAAACAAATATGCGCGCGCATCGCTGATTTTGTATTGAATGGCCATTGAGCAGTTGACGATGTTCTCGTCGCCCGTCAACATTTGCGCCTCTTTGATGAGGTACCCATAGTCATCCATGAATGATCGATAGGTTGTACTTTCTCCAGAACCGGGGCTACGAAAGCCGAATTCAATTCGCCGCGTTATCGTGACTCTCGGTCTCTCGACCGTTTCGATCGGCCACGGTGCTTTGAAATGGAATCCAGGTTGTGTGCTCCGAGCGTACTTGCCGAACCGGAGAACAATACCCTCTTCGTCAGCATCGACCATGTAGGCGGGCCCTCCCCGCACCAACCAAAAGGCGAGGATTACTACGATCAGCCCGATCAAGACCGGACCAGGGGGGATGTTGATTTGCCGGCCGCCAACTGCGGGCACGACTTGAGGTTTCTTCGGAGGCATATTGATCACCTAGTAATTCGATTAGGGAGGTGCCACAGTACTTTGGAGTCCAATCACTAATCAAGAATTCGCCATCGCCTTCCCAAGCGGATTAAACAGAATTGGTCAACGTTTGGGTCTAAATAGGCTCGCACAGTTCCACCAAGTACTTGCACTCAAAGCGGTTAACGATGGGACAGTGGATGTCGCGACCTATTGCTTTTAGCGCGCGTCAACGGTAGAATACCTAAAGGCGATGTGATACAGGCCTCGTATCATATTGGAAACGTTTCACTTAAGGAGATATCGGCGATGTTGCTCAAGCGGACGTACGCGATGCTCTTGTTCGCGATGCTACTCATGTTGTCCTTCGGCATGTTTTCAACCGACGCCGCTGCACAGCCAGACGGTGAAGGCGGAAACGACCTGATGGCGAAAAAGGGTATGAGCGGGTTGTTCGCTGGAAAACTCGGCGGCGGCGATCCACGCGCACCGTCCGCCACTCAAAAATGGATCGGGATTGGTTCATTGGGCGTGATGGTTATCGTGATTAAATATCTATAGCGGTCTTTTTGCGCGCGCGCAATCTGGGGATAGCGTGCGCGTTGTGAATCTCGGGGGCTCGCCATCGCGAGGCGGCGCAGCAAAAATGTGGAGGGCGCGTTGAGCGAACGCATCCTGATTCTGGACGACGAAGCGAGCGTCCTGCATGTGCTTGAAACCCACTTGACCGATCTCGGTCATGAATGCCGATCCACCACGCAACCAGCAGAAGCGCTTGAGCTATTGCGCCAGGAGAAGTTCAGCCTCCTCATTTCCGATCTGCGCATGCCCGAAATGAGCGGTCTCGAAGTCGTCGATCACGCTAAACAACTCGACCCTGATCTCGCCGTGGTCATCGTGACTGCATTGGTCGAAGTCAATACCGCCATTGACGCCATGCGCGAGGGCGTCGACGACTATTTGCTCAAACCGTTCAACCTTTCTGATATCGAAAAATCGACGTCCCGCGCTCTGGAAAAACGTAAGTTCCTGCTTGAAAGCCGATCATACGAAGAAAAACTTGAGTCGCGCCTGGACAAAGCGACTGTCGACCTGGAACGCGTCAATACCGAACTACGCACCACGAAACAATACCTTGAAGACCTACTGGACAGTACGCTCGATTCGATCATCTCCACCAACCGTTCGGGCGCAATCGAATTCGCCAATCAGGGCGCGGCGGCGATGCTGGGGTACGATACCCCGGAATTCACGCAGATGCCCGTGGAGCGCCTATTCGGCGGCGGCGAAGAAGAATTCTTAGCGATTCTGAATAAGCTCGAAATCGAACACTCCATTCAGAATTACAAAACCGACCTAGTGCGCAAAGATGAATCAACGGTTCCCGTAAACATCACGCTGTCGTATTCACTCGATTCCAACGGCGAAATGGCCTCGGTTTTGGCTATCTGCAAAGACATCACCGAACAGAAACGCCTAGAGCTAGAACTCAAAGAACTCTCGATTAAGGACAGCCTAACCGGGCTGTACAATCAACGGCACTTTTTCGATCGTCTTTCATCTGAAATCGAACGCGCTCAGCGTCAACGGCACGCGTTATCCATGTTGCTATTCGATGTGGACAAGTTTAAGGAGTACAACGATTCGCGCGGCCATCTAGCGGGCGATCAAGTACTCGGTACAGTCGGCAAGATCATTCGCGAAGGCACGCGTGATTATGTGGATACCGGATGCCGGTACGGTGGCGACGAGTTTACCGTGATCCTGCCCGAAGCGGACGAAGCCCAAGCCCACCGAATCGCAGACCGTATGCGCCGCAATTTTGAAAATCATAGCTTTGACGACTTGACCCTAAGCATTGGGCTCACCACCATGGAAAGTGGGATGAGCATCGACGACTTCATCCAAGAAACCGACCGACGCATGTACGAGGCGAAACGAAATGGCGGCAATCGGGTGTGCACCGAATCATGCCTCTCCGCCGAAGAAGCGTCCCAGCCGCGCCCCCGAATGGGCGAAAGCTCGCCGAAATAACACATGAAATTCGGTATTTGCAGTGAAATCTTTAAGGACTGGAATGACATTGACCGCACTACGTCATTCGTCAAAGAAGTCGGGTACGATGGCCTCGAAGTCGCCCCGTTTACGTTTGCGCCATACGTCACTGACATAAGCACTGCCACGCGATCACAAATCGTAAAATCAGCCGCAGCCGTCGATCTCGATATCCTCGGGATTCATTGGATACTGATCGGGCCGGAAGGCCTACACCTTACGTCACCCGATAAACCCACGCGCAATCGCACCGCACAATACTTGCGCGATCTCGCACATTTTTGTGGCGACATCGGCGGTCGGGTCATGATTTTCGGGTCCCCGAAGCAACGCAATGTGATGGACGGTGCTACCGTTGACCAGGCGCGCGACAATGCCGCGGAAGTGTTCGAAGCCGCGCTGCCCGTTTGCGAAGAGCGAGGCGTCACGATTTGCATGGAACCACTGTCCACCAACGAAACGAATTTCTGCCATACCGCCGCACAGACCGTGTCGCTGATCGAACGAATCGGACATCCCAATTTTCGTCTCTTGCTAGACACAAAAGCCATGACGGACGACGAAGATTCGCGACCCAATCTCATTCGAAAATTCGCGCCACATCTCGCCCACTATCATGCGAACGATGCAAATCTTGAAGGTCCAGGCTTCGGCGATGTGGACTTTGCGCCGATCTTTGAAGCGCTGAGGGATAGTGCATATCAAGACTACGTTTCGGTCGAAGTGTTCAAATTCGACCCCGGCCCCGAGCGTATCGCACGCGAAAGCCTCAGCTACATGCGGCAATTCGTGCAGTAGCGTTCAACCGGGCGCAATTTCCGGACGGATGACATTTGTCTGCGTCCCCTTGAACGCCTTTTGCAGATTGCGAAACATCTTTTCCCCTTCATACACCCCAACAATCGCACCACCCGATCCCGCGAATTTAGCAGACGCCCCAACCGACCGAGCCCGTTCCACAAGATCGATATTGGCATCGGAGAGTTGTAGGAGCGTGCGCCGCAAGTCAAAATTTTGGTCCATTAGCGGCGCGATCTCAGCGCCCCGACCGTCCACGATCGCATCGCGCGCCTGTTGAGCCAGCGATCCGAATTCACTCATTGCGTCGATAACCTGTTGATCGCCATCGTTCCACCGCTGCCGGATGTTGTTATGAAACACCTCCGACCCTTCTGCCAGCCGTGTCCGGTAAGCAATAAACAATTCAGGAAGTAGCGAAGGATTCAGTTCTTCGTAGCGACCGTGACCGGTTTCCTCCATATAGTCACGGTCGAAATCCATGAACACGCACCCCTCGTATACCTGAATGACGCGATCCTGGAGACCCGCCGCGATACCCAGCTCGTCGGTCTCCACACTCAAGATGACGCCCGGCTGATGTTCCTTCGGAATCGATATCTCATAAAAATCCATGAGGCAACGCAGCGTCGCCGTTACCAACGCGCTCGACCCCGCCAACCCAACATGTCGCGGAATACTCGTACGATACCGTGCCGAAAAATGGCGGTCAGGAATGGCATGCCCATTTGCGTCACAATACTCGACAAACTTTTTGATCGTCGCTTTTACGATGCGAATCGCGCCGTAGTATCCATAATCCGAGACGTCCCGCACCAATTCACGCACCGTCGGATACGCGGACCGGTCGCGAACGCTGGGTACAATTTCGACCTCGTGGTGGTCGTAGAAACTGACCTTCGCCGAAAAATTCCGAATGATAAAACTAATGGTTTTTCCGTGGTAGCCATCGGATGGGTTTCCGATAAGACCCGCACGGGCATATGCGACAGATTCAATTGCCATAGGTCGAGGAGTATACCGTCATTATCGCTCCAGCAAAATCTTGCCGAGCCATCAATGAGAACTTGCCATAAGAGATATTGTTAGCATAATTATCACATAGGAGATGGTTGTCGTAATTCACGATTCGTAACCCAGCGCCGTGAAGAAGGCACAGAACTAAAAGCAATAGGCGTTGCCATCAGAACACGGCATACGATATTCACTATCGCAAACCATTATCACAAAACACGTTAGAGCAAGTCGAGGACATCGAAATCGCGGCTTGGGGTTCTGATGTTGTTTGAATGCCGAACCGAAAACGGTTGCACATGGTCTATTCGCCTGCTAGTCTTTCGGTTCGGGAATATTCCCGAACGGCAACCGGGAATATTCCCGAACGCGTCGTTACATCTTGCGAAAGCAAGAAAGTCCGTCCTCAAATCCGAATGCGTAACCCATCAGCGATCACGTGAAAAAAGACGATATCCAACGCTCTCCCGAGTTCGAACAGCAGGTCTTGGAACATTTAGACATGCTGTACGCAGTCGCATTGAAATTAACACGCAACACCAGTGACGCTCAAGACTTGACACAAAACACCGCAGTAAAAGCATTGCGATTTCACAACAAGTTCGAACAAGGTACCTACATCAAAGCCTGGCTGCTCACCATTCTGCGCAACACCTTTATCAATGAATACCGCCGCCGCTCCCGTCGACCTTCGTTCGTCGAATTGACCGGCCTCGAAACCCAACCGGAGCAATCCACGAAAGCCGACACGGGCCCCCAAGCGCCTCGAACCGATCCCGGTGAATTGATGGAATTACTGGAAGACGAAGTGAAGATGGCCATCGAGTCATTGCCCGAGGACTTTCGAAAGGCGGTGATCATGGCGGACTTGGAAGATTACTCCTACAAGGAAATCGCCGATGCAATGGAGTGCCCCTTGGGGACGGTCATGTCTCGATTGTACCGGGGCCGGAAACTGTTGCGCGAAAAACTCGAAACCTATGCCAAAGATCAACGTGTGATTCCGATGGATTACAAAGAAGGCTAGAAGCGATCAGCGCTTCACTTCGTCGGAAATAAATTCTGGCCTAGCGGTGAATGAGCTTTTCGACGGCTTCAATCGATTTTGCGTTGGCGATCACGAGGACGGTATCCCCCGCTTCAAGCGCATCTTCCCCGCGCGGAACGATCACTTTTTCACCCCGCACAATACCACCGACCAGCACCTGTTTCGGAAACCGAACGTCGCGTAAGGGCTTGCCGATTATGGGCGATTTAGGGCTCACGTCGTATTCCAACATCTCGATGGCGCCGTCCTCGGACACGCCCATGGCCGAAACCGCACGATGATGAATCATCCGCAGGACGCGATTTGCAACACTTACACGCGGTGTCACGGCATGGTCAATTCCCAATTTACCGACCAATGATGCGAAGTCCGGCTGATTCACAACGGAAATCGCCGTCGGCACACCCACTTCCTTGGCAAGCAGACACGCCATAATGTTGCGTTCATCATCGCTAGTCGCGGCGATGAACATATCCGCACCGCCGACGTGTTCTTGTTCAAGCGCATCCCGGCTGGACGCATCACGGCAGACGACTTTCGTTTTCTTTAGGCGCGGTGCAATCGCATTGCACCGCGCCATATTCCATTCCATGAGCTTGACCGAAGGTTGCCGATTTTCTAGTACTTGCGCCAAGTGTAGGCCGATGGTGCTGCCACCCATGATGACCACTTTTTCCGTCGCGGGTGTCGATCCTTTGAATAGCTTCTGCACTTTCGCCATGCCATCCTTGTCGCCAATAAACGCAACCGTGTCCCCCGGCTCGATGACCGTTTCGCCATTCGGGATAAAGGCATTCCCTTCGCGCACAACCACGCCTGCGAGGGTACCGGGCGGTAGTTTCAGGTTCTTCAACGCGCGCGTCCCGGCATTGGGCGTAGCCACAATGCGCATTTGACGCATTAGCACATTCCCGCGGCCAAAATCGGCTGCGGAAACCACGCCTGGACTCTCGACATAGTGCGCGATTTCCAACGCCGTCAACGCATCGGGACTCAATACATAATCGATACCGAATAACGTTTCGTACAGGATGTTGGACTCAAAATACGTGGAGTTATCGACGCGAGCGACCGTCTGCTTGGCGCCAAGTCCTTTGGCTGCCGATGCTGCGATTAGATTAATTTCGTCGTTGCCTGTTACCGATACAAAGATATCGGCCTCATCGGCGCCCAAATCCTGCAACAACCCGACCGACGCAGCGCTACCCCGAACCGTACGGCAGTCCAGCGCGTAATCGACCTGCTCCACTTTTAGCGGATCAGTCTCTATAAGCGTGACTTCGTGCTTTTCGTTACAGACGAGCCGGGTAAGATGGAAACCGATTCGACCACCGCCGGCAATAAAGATATTCATCAAGTTCGCGCCGAAATCCAGTTCGATCCCGAAACGCAAAGGAACGAACGACGGCCCTCCTGGGCAAATCGCGCGGGAAATCCGCACGCAGACAATCGGGTGATCCTCCTACAAGGGCCGCCACGGAGTCAAACAGCAATGGAATTTGCGGACACGCGCTAGAATTACGACCGTGACGAATCGTCGCATTTCAGGTTGCCTCCAATTCTGGATTAGGCCATCGTATAAACAAATGGCGATCAAGTATACAAAGCCGGATACGACGGATAACGACACTTCCGCTCATAGACGAGCGACCAGTCCGCACGTCCGATTTCGACGTTATTCG
>JAJDAB010000665.1 GCA_029262095.1 Candidatus Hydrogenedentota bacterium | reverse complement strand
GCTTCTTTTCTCCCAACTTTCTACTTGGACTCGGGCGATACCGCACTTGGCTAGTCCAGGCATATGCGATTTCGGGATATAGACTACAAAAAAGTGCGCTCTTTTCATGCGGTTTTCTTGGGAGTGCTATCTCCGCCCTTTCCTAAGCGGGATGGAAATGCGTATGAGGTTTCCGCTCCACGGCTGAGGATAATCAGTGATCTCTGGCTCGTCGTAGTGATCCTTGTCGTAGACAATTTGTGTCGACATTGTGACAATTCTCAGTTTCCCCTTAAATGTCTTCACGGCGGTTTTTCTAATATGGTCCAAGCCTAAGCCAAACGGTTTATCGCCCTTGGGAGGATCTCCCTTCTTACTGGTGACATGAGGTTGCAATGCGTAATCAATAATCTTCGCTCTTTCTTTCAGAGATAGTTTGTTCAGCCTGCTCTGTCGGTGCTTCCTTTTAAAATCTGCATTGTATCGATCCAGAATTGTCTGCGAGATGGAATATCCGTTATCCACTACTGCGAGAATCAACTCTCGCGTATTGCCCAGCACGCTAATCGCAATGAAGCCTGAAGTCGCACTTGGATGCTGATGCATGTTGTCAAGACTTTCCCCGACGAGTGAGCTGACGAACTCTTGGGCATCATCCCTTGTTACCTCGCAGTTCTGCGCGATGACATTCCATGTTTGCGAGTCCGAAAACCTTCGCACGTACTCTTCAATTAGCGAATAGCTTATGCTGGGTAATTGCGACGTGCCCTCTATTCGCGTCAAATCATGGATTTCAGCCAATCGGTTAGTTAATAGGTATTCTGTTGTTCCATCTTCTAACTTCAGACTTTTTCCTTCCCCATAAAATCGTTTTGGCAAGATATCAAAGTATTGGCTTTGTTCGGGAAGAAGAATATCCGCTGGGTCGCAAACATGCTTCAACGCCCGGACAAATCGCCATCGTCTCAGAAAATCCCTGCTCTTGCAGAAAGCTTTTTCCTCAGCATCAAGTTGCCAAACCGGCAAATCTCGACTCCGGATGGGCTCGTCTGGAAACTTCAACAAAAATGATAAACCTTGAATCCGGTAATGTTGAAGTGCGATAGCAAACCACAGCAACGCCGATATGTCCCACACTTTCACTTGGGACACATCTATGAGTACTGGGTCCTTGAGTTCTTTCGAGCAGCGCGGTTCGATCTCAGTTTGACAGAAAACGGTCAAATCGCTCAGTTTGAACACTCCGCTGACGAGATCTGGTGCGATCGGAATAGGGTCCGATTCGGAATGAAACGGAAAAGATGATTGGTGTTGTTCTAATGCCATTTCGGACGCGCTCCGGTCAATCCAGTACTAGTACTTCAGCCCAGAGAATCCGCTATCTTAACTCCTGGAGAAGAGCCTGTCAATTCGATTCTTTAGGTATAAATGGCGACGCAAATACAAGGCGAGGTCGTCGTTTCAATGTTATTGTATGACAGCTAGGCGCTGTCTACATTTTCATCTTTCCTCTTTCGTGTCGGATTATTTTCCGGACTCGTGCCTTGTGAGCGACCGGCAGGTCCGGATTGTTTTTTCTCCAGATGGAATTCGAAATTACCTATCGGTCACACCAACTTAAATCTGAGCTTGTGCCTATTCTCTATCTTGAATTCGAGAACTGGCTACTCGTCAGCATCTTCAGTCGTAAACTGCACCAACACTTGATTCGCGTTTACCTGGTCGCCTTCGTTTACGCTGATGGATTCGATGGTTCCGTCGTGGGGGGCGGTGATGTGGTTGAGCATTTTCATGGCTTCGATGATGAGGAGGGTGTCGTCTTTGGCGACGGTGTCGCCGGGGCTGACGTGGATGGTGGTAACTTGGCCGGACATCGGGGATTTGATGAGACCGTCGCTCATGGCTTGGTCGGCTTCGGGTGGGGCGTAGGTGATGTCTTCGAAGGCGTGCGTGCGGCCTTCGTGCAACACGTAGACCGACGCGCCGTTGGCGATGCCGGCGGCGGATTGGCCGTGGCCGTTGGTGTCCCAGGTGACGGTGGTGCCGTCGACGCTGTTCAACGTGAACGTTATGGTGTCCTCGCCGCAGGTCACTGCGTAGTCGTTCCCGTGAAGGCTGACGCTAAGCTCGAACGATTCATCTTTCCACGCCAACCGAATCGGAACGACCGACGGCCCCGTGCTGCGCCACGCTTTCAATTCATGCGGTACATCTTTCGCATCACGTTCGATAAGCAGCGCGGCGGCCACTGCGAGCGGCTCAATCCCCGGCGCGTCCGGCGCGATATCGAGCAATCCCGATTCGCCCAGCGTCGCCGTGGTCGCGTTGCCCTCCGCGAACGTTTCGTAGGCCAGCACCCGTTGCAGAAATTCGACATTCGTCGTCACGCCGAACACGGCCATATTGCGCAACGCACGAATCAACCGCGTACGCGCTTCATCCCGCGTCGCGCCGTGCACGATGAGTTTCGCCAACATCGAATCGTAGAACGGCAACACCGCCCCGCCCGTCGCGACCCCGGAATCCATGCGAATCCCCGCGCCCTCCGGCGCTTGCCACAGGTCAATCGGCCCAACCTGCGGCGCGAAATCAGCGTACGGGTCTTCCGCACAAATACGCACTTCGATCGCATGGCCATTGAACGTTACGTCGTCCTGCACGATCGGCAGCGCGCCGCCCTGCGCGACTTGTAACTGCAACGACACCAGATCGAGCCCGGTCACCAACTCCGTAACGGGATGTTCGACCTGCAACCGCGTGTTCATTTCAAGGAAGAAAAAATCGCCGCCATCGTTGAGCAGAAACTCAATCGTACCCGCGTTCGTATAGCCCGCCGCTTTCGCTGCATCGACCGCTGCCTTGCCCATGCGATCGCGCAATACCGACGTCATCACCGGACACGGCGATTCTTCGATGATCTTCTGGTTGCGCCGCTGCACGGAACAATCCCGTTCGCCGAGATGCACGCAATTCCCATGTTCATCCGCGATGATCTGCACTTCCACATGCCGCGCATGCTCAACCAGCTTTTCAATGATGAGTTCGTCCGAACCAAAGGCGTTTTTCGCCTCAGTCCGCGCGGTCGACAACGCCTGATCCCATTCCGATTCCGCATCGACCCGCCGCATACCACGCCCGCCGCCTCCCGCCGTCGCTTTGAGCAATAACGGAAAGCCAATCTGCAGCGCTTCCTCTTTGAGCGTCGCGTCTTCCTGCGATTCACCGTTGTACCCGGGCACACACGGCACATCCGCGCTCTGCATCACGCGTTTGGCCTCAGCCTTATTGCCCATGCGCAGGATGGCGTCCGTTGAAGGGCCGATGAACACAATACCGGCGTCGACACACGCCTTCGCGAACTCGGGATTCTCCGCGAGAAAACCGTAACCGGGATGAATCGCGTTTGCGCCCGTTTGCTTTGCGGCGTCGAGTACCGCATCCATCTTGAGATACGATTCCGCCGCGACGCCCGGCCCGATGCACACGGTCTCGTCCGCGAGTGTCGTGTGCAATGCGCCACGATCCGCTTCGCTATACACAGCGACCGTGGCATAGCCCTCCGCCCTAGCGGATCGCAACACCCGGCATGCAATCTCGCCGCGATTTGCGACGAGCACTTTGTTAAATCGATTGGCCACGTTTCGTTATCGCCGCGAGGGCAAGGTACCCATGTATTTGCTGATAATGCCGAGCATCACTTCGTCCGCGCCGCCGCCGATCGACCAAAGTCGGCCATCGCGCAAGCGCCGCGCCATCAATCCTTCTTCCATATACCCCATGCCGCCCCAATACTGCAGGCATTCGTCCACCGCCTGCCGTCCAAGCCGCGCGCCTTTCAGTTTCGCCATCGACGCCCAAAGCGTCACGTCTTCACCCTGTACATAATGCTCGATCGCTTTCCAAATCAGGGCGTCCAGCGCTTCCACCTCGGTCAGCAACTCCGCCAGTTTGAAGTGAATGACCTGATTGTCCAGCAACGGCCGCCCAAACGCGATACGTTGGCCCGTATAATCGATCGTGTCCTGAATGCAACGACGCAACGTCGTCGGCGCCGCGAGTACGCCCGCGAGTCGCTCTTCCTGAAACTGTTGCATCTGATACGTGAACCCTTGTCCGGGATCGCCGATGCAATACCGCTGCGGCACACGCACATCGTCAAACGAAAGTTCGGCGGTGTCCGAACTCTTCATGCCCATCTTCTTCAGCTTGCGCGCAACCGAAACACCTTTGAAGCGTTCGCCGTTCTCCTCTTTCATCGGCAAACAAATAAGACTCTTTTGCATGTGAACGTTCTTCACGTCTTCCGTATTGCAAAGCAGGCACGCCCAGTCCGCTTGGGTGCCGTTCGTAATCCACATCTTGCCGCCGTTGATGATGAAGTCATCGCCGGACCGCCGCGCGTGGGTTTGTATCGAGGCTACGTCGGAACCCGCGCCCGTTTCGGAGACCGCGATACACGCCACTTTGTCGCCAGCGATGGACGGCGCCAGGAACTGCTCCCGCAATTCGTCCTACCCAAACCGCGAAAGTGCCGGCGTCGCCATATCAGTTTGGACGCTCGTCGCCATCGGAATACCGCCGCAATCGCAATAACCCAGTGCCGTCGTGAATGCCGCCTGATACGAATAATCCAGGCCAAGGCCGCCGTATTCTTCCGGCTTGTTAATTCCTAACATGCCGATATCGCCCAGTTTCTTGAAGACTTCATGCGCCGGGAAAATTTCCGCTTCTTCCCATTCTTCAACGTGTGGATTGATTTCCGTCTCCACAAATTTCTTCACCGTATTAATGATTTGTTGATGTTCTTCAGTCATGGTAAACATCATGTTCTCCTATTGGCGGGCTACGCCAAATGTATTCGGAAACAACGTGCGCGCTTCGGCTTCCCTGCAGGTCGCCAGGCAGAATGCAAGCACCTTCCGGCTGTCGCGCGGGTCAATTAACCCGTCATCCCATAAGCGCGCGGTTGCGTACAGTGCTTTGCCCTCTTCTTTGTACATCGCGATGACCTTTTGCTCCATTTCGTCCATCGCATCTGTATCGGGCGCTTCGCCCTTTGCTTTTGCCGACCCCTCCCGCACAATCCGCATCG
>JAJDAB010000664.1 GCA_029262095.1 Candidatus Hydrogenedentota bacterium | reverse complement strand
GGGGCGTGGACCTACGAGGCTCATATCGCCTTTCAGTACGTTGATGAGCTCGGGAAGTTCATCCAGGCTGGTGCTGCGTAGGAAGCGGCCAAGCCGCGTTAAGCGATGTTCGTCCGCGAGCAGTTGGCCGTTCTCATCCCTGGTATCCGTCATGGTGCGGAATTTGATCATTTCGAACGGTTTTGCGCGATGACCAGGGCGTTGTTGGCGAAAGAAGACTGGACTGCCCAGAAACCATCTCACCAGCAGCACGAGTATCACGAAAACAGGCAAGAGGATCAGCAGCGCGGGAATCGTAATGACCAGATCAAAAAAGCGCTTGAGCTTCATTTCTCAAGGAACTCCGCGAATTGATCTGATAGCCGATCTCGGGAGAATTCTTCGAGGGCCAGAAGTCGCGCGTTGCTGCCCATCTTCGTTCTTTCTTTGGCGTCATCTCTGAGTTGGATCAGCGCATCGGCAAAAGCTGAGGAGTCTTCGGGTGGCACCGGGATTCCGCATCCTTCTCGTTCGACTATTTCAGCGACCCAGCCAGGGTAATTTACAAGTACCGGCAATCCCGATGCTAGGTAATCGAAAAATTTGTTCGGGGAGGTCCCCCGGTAGAATGCGGGAACGTTGGCGAGAATCATCAAGCCGACATCGGCTGCGGCTACCATCTTCGCCAACTCCGTTTTCTTCACCGGGTCCATGAAAATACAGTTATCAAGCTGTTCCTGTTCTTTGCGATCGAGCAATGCGGGCTTCAGTTTTCCGTCGCCGACGAAGACGAATTTGATTTGGTGATCACCGCGCCCCTTAACTTCCGCAGCAGCGTCGAGGACGGCATCGAGTCCGTTGGCCATGCCGTGTGCGCCCGTGAAGATGGCAACGAAATCATCGTTCGTCACGCCTGAGATCAAGGAGCGGTCGCCACCGGGCGCGAACAAGTCTGTGTCGCAACAATTCGGAATCATGGCAACGTCTGATTGCTCGCCGGTGATTCGCTTTATGCCTTCCTGAATGCCCGGCGCTAGCCCGATCAGCCGATCGGCTGATTTGTATGACAGATATTCCAGGGCAGCCATACCGCTGAGTACGATCGGATTCGTGACGACGCCCATCGCTCTCGGAAGCTCGGGCCAAAGATCGCGGACCTCGAAGATGAAGGGTTTGCGCCGAAAGACCTTAGCGATAATTCCGGGAATACCTGACGTGAGTGGCGTCGTGGTGGCGAACAGTAGGTCATAATCTTCAGTGAGAACGACCTTCGCACTGCGAAAGGCAAATCGCAGGAAGGTAAACGACCGGCTAATCAACCCGTCATGGTTCGAATAGGGCAGATACAGTGAGATTACGTCGATGCCATCAACATTGCCTCGGTTGATCGGAGCAGTTCCTTCGACGCCGGTGTCGCCGAGTGCATGAGCGCCGCAGAGCATTGCGACGGTGTGGCCACGCGCGATCAGTTTTCGCGCCATTTCGTATGATCGTGTACCGGTCGAGCCAGCTCGGGTCGTGAAATGCTGATGTACATATAGAATTTTCACGACGTCAAACCCATAATTCGTGTGCGTACTGGGTGGGGATTTTTAGCCCGTTCCACGACAAAACGCCCGCGTCAATTATCCCGCTATCGTCCGTTGTTACGGACGTGATAAAACGGTATGACTGCCCTACTTCGGCGCAGACCTTGTAGACTTTTATCGGCGCGATGTCTCCATAGTAGAGGCTGCGGCCACTTTCGGGGAAATTGTCTTCATGCTGGAGTAGTTCACACTCGGAGTCTTCCGCATACACATGGAAATTGGATTGGGATTCCGCGTGTGAAAAATGGCGGCGCTGTTGATCGTATTCCCAGTGGTCGTCCAAGTGCCAGGTTAGCGTGAGGTCGTGCGATTGTTGGCGATCAAGTATTGCATCGTCAATGATCAACCAGTCGCCATTCCGGTAGAGCACGCTGCGCCGGTGCCGAATTCCGAATCGTTGTGAGTATGCGTCATGTTCGCCAATGAAGCAGAGGCCTGCTTCTTTGTCGGATTGTTCGATTGGTTGAACGCGAGATCGGGTCCAATTCCCCCATAAGAATGTTCCGAGCTGAGACATTTGGTCTTGGCGGTCGACGACTAATGTGTTGTGGGCAGCGGTGGATTTGAAGTGTTTTCCCCAGTTTCGCTCTGGGTCATAGTATTGGTATGTGCCGCTGTCGCACAGGAGATTGGTGCCGTTGCGCCAGAGATCGAGATGCAACATGTCCGCGTGTCCGGGTCGGCTCTTGTGTGTATGACATCGAATGAATGCTAAGTCGCTTTCTTGACGTACGCAGTAGTATCCGCCATCGGTGGCTGACATCGAATTCGTGGTACTAGTTTCCAAGGGATAGTCGTCGATACTGCGGTCGCAGAGCCATATCGCTTCTTCGTCCCAGGGGCCGGGTCCGAAGATACGTTTGTGGTCGAGGACGATGAATGCGAGTTGCAAAATCGGGCGGTAGTCGCGGTAGTCGCAGCTCGACAGCGCGAGAAGATTTGCGCCGTCGTTCGCGCCGTAGTTCGGAAGGTATCCGGTCGCGTCGTCCATCGCGTTGTGCAGGAATCGGGCCGATGCGCGCAGTCGTTCCAAAACTTGGTTCGACGGTGTATGTCCAGACCGTTCGCAGACGATTGCATAGAAGATGCCTAGCTTGAGCGCCAGGCGCTGATAATTCATGGAGTTTTGTGCGTATGAACCGTCGGGCGCGAATTGCCCCATGATTTGTTGTTCAAAGAGGTCGCTCCCTTTGCGTATCCAAGTAGCGCTTCGCGGGTGGTTGGGAAGGCTTGTGCCGGCGATGAAGAGGCCCAACGATTCGGAGAGCCCGTGATTATTGAATTGCGAGAGTGCGTAGCCGATGGCGGGTTCGATGCGACTGGCAGATGCTACGACGATTCGCCAGAGGGCGTGTTTGCGTTCTTCGGTTGACGCGGGTGCGCGTTCAATTACGGGGGCGACCCACACCAGCGCCATCATGCGTAGCGCGCATTCTTGACCGCACTTCCAATTGACGCCCTGATTTGGCGGATTGTGGCGAGCCCAATCTTCCAATAACTTCCAGAAGGT
>JAJDAB010000663.1 GCA_029262095.1 Candidatus Hydrogenedentota bacterium | reverse complement strand
GCGTGGATCGCGACGGCTGGCGGAGTTGCCCACATTGAATCGCGGTCGATGACGTTGGCGAAAAAGGCTGACCACTACCAATACGAGATTGAGCATTACATTAAGCGCACACCATTCGGCTATACCGCCGAAGCGACCGTGGCGACTGCGGGTGACCCGTCAGAAGTGACGAATCACGACAGTGACAACGACGGCTTATGGACTGCGATGTACGGAGCGGGCGAGTGTTTCGCCTATGGCGCGACAAAGAGTCTTGAGTCGAAGGCGCGCGCACAGGCTGCGTTTGAAGCCCTGGAGTTTCTAGGAACTGTTACGCGCGGCAGTTCGCCTGAGCCGCCGAACGGGTATGTCGCGCGGACCATTCTTCCGACCAGTGGCCACAATCCGAACGATGGACGAATCGAGCGGGATCGAGAGTCGCAGAAAAGCGAAACGCTGTGGAAGGTATACGAGCCGCGTTGGCCGACGAGTGCGGACGGCGAATGGTATTGGAAGAGCGACACGAGTTCGGATGAATTGGATGGCCACTATTTCTTTTATCCGCTCTATTACGATCTTGTCGCCGAATCGGAAGAAGAAAAAGCGCGTGTGCGAAAGCATATTCAAGCTTTGACTGACCACATGATTGAACACGATTTCTATCTCATGGAGCATGATGGGACACCAACGCGCTGGGGCCATTACAATCCGAAGGACTTGAACAACAATAAGGACTGGTGGGTAGAGCGCGGTCTCAATTCTTTGAGTATGCTGTCGTATCTGTCCGTCACCGCGCATATCACTGGCGACAACAAATACCGAGCGGTTGCACAAACGCTGATCGACGATCACGGCTACGCGCAGAATTTGTTGGTGCCGAAAATTCAGCGCGGTATCGGAACCGGCAACCAGTCCGACGACGAAATGGCGTTCATGTGTTTCTACAACCTCATCAAGTATGAAACCGATCCCGAACTGAAATCGCGCTATGCACTTGCGTTTTGGACCTATTGGCGTTTGGAAATGCCGGAGCTCAATCCATTCTTCAACTTCTGTTATCCCGCGGTCGCCGATGGGATGAGCTACACCGATCCGTGGGGTACGCACGACATTTCGCCATCGGGCGATTGGTTAAACGACGCGGTCGATTCGCTCAAACGGTTTCCGCTTGACCGGTATGACTGGGGGCATGCGAACGATCATCGCATCGACATCGTCCCCATGCCGCGTTGGAGTCGTGGATTCGATGAAGGCCCGCCGACCGGCCGGGGCTATCGCGTTAACGGCAAAGTGTTGCCGGTCGATGAACGTCACTTTAACCACTGGAACACCGATCCCTACCGCCTCAATACCGGCGGAAGCGGCCGAGGCCTAGGCAGCGGCGCGGTCTACACGCTCGGGTACTATATGGGCCTCTACCACGGATTCATTGAGGAGAAGTAGCGAAAAGTTGGGTCCGATCTCGTAAACCAGAGACAATTCCACAGTTAGGTGGAACTTGGCCCTCCCGGATCATTATTGTCCGGTATCGTTTTTTGGGGGATGTGGTACTTACTCGAGTGCTCGTCTTTCCCTGACCACAATTAGGATTCAGTTGTCATGTCAAAGAACTACTCCATCGCCATGTTGGAAGGCGATTGTATTGGGCCGGAGATTACGGTCGAAGCGGTTAAAGTGTTGCGCGCGATCGAATCGCGCGGCGAAGTAACGTTCGATCTACGGTTTTCGCCGTTCGGTGGCCAAGCGTATTTCGATTGCGGGCAGGCGTTTCCTGAGGAGACGAAAAAAGTCTGCGATGAAGCGGACGCGATTCTCAAGGGGCCTATCGGTCTGAGCTTTGAGGATTCGCAGAAGATTCCAGTGGACGAACAGCCGGAACGTGGCGCGCTGTTGCCGTTGCGCCGGCGGTATAACACGTATGCCAATTTCCGTCCAGTGTATCTGCCAGCGGAACTCGCGCATTTCTCTCCGCTGAAGGCGAGTGTCGTCGAAGGCGGCATCGACCTTATGATCATCCGCGAGCTGGTCGGTGGCCTGTATTTTGGGGCCAAGGAACGCGGGACTAACGCAGATGGCAAGCGGTTTGTACACGAACGGCTTGAGTACGATGAAGATCAGATCCGACGAATTCTCATCGTCGCGTTTGACGAAGCACGTAAGCGTAAGAAAGTGTTGCACAACGTCCACAAGAGCAACGTTCTTATATCGAGCGTGTTGTGGAATGAAGTGCTCGCCGAAGTGGCGGAAGACTATTCGGATATCGAGGTGAAACAAATCATTGTCGATGCGGCCGCGACTGCGTTGGTGCTGAACCCACGGCAATTCGATGTCATGGTCATGGAGAATATGTTTGGTGATATCCTCAGTGACCTCGGCGGCGGCTTGCTCGGTTCCCTAGGCTTGATGCCGTCGGCGTGTATCGGCACGGAGAAATCGTATTACGAACCGTCCCACGGCTCCGCACCCGATATCGCTGGACAAGGCGTCGCGAATCCGTATTCGATGATCGGTTCGGTCGCGCTGATGCTGGAAAAGAGTTTTGGCATGGGCAACGAAGCCAAACAAATCTGGGAAGCCATGCGCGCCGTCTTCGGACAAGGGTTTACTACACGTGACCTTGGCGACCCGGATGGCAAGCACACCTTCATTAGTACATCGGACTTTGGTGATAAAGTCGTGAGCGCGCTACTTTCGTTCTAGGAAGATGCAACCGCTTGAGATCGCGATGCCTTAGACAACATTCCAAGTAAATACTCTAGGGGTGAGGGCGATGAAGCGATATGTTGTTGACGGCCAAGAGATTAGAGTCGAATTTCGCTCTTTTCGGAAATATCTATGGCTTGCAGCGGGTTTCGAAGTTCACGTCGGTGACATCGTCTTCTTGCCTTATGAACGACTTCGTGCAAATACGACATTGACGTACTTCGACTTTGAGGCATCGGGGCGACATAGGTTTGGTGTCGTGCGGTCGCTGCGTATGTCGCAGTCGCTACGGCGAAAAACTGAATACGAAATTGCAGTCGATGGCGAGACGGTTGCTCAAGGCACGCAGACGATGCGCGGTTGGTACATGGGGTATCTTGTACTGCCATTAGTGTGTATTGGCATGCTTTGTTCGTTAGTATTTAGGACGGTCGTCTTACAGGTAATTTTGGAAGCGTTTGTGATCGACCGGTAGTACTTCCTAAATTAGTGTTCGTCAAAATTGCGGTTGTGGTTATATTACATGCACTTATGAATAGTGCATTTGTGCTAATCGCCCGGCAGTCAGTGAACGCCCCGCCGGGCGATTTTCGATCCTGGCAGTTCCGACAAGCTACCCCTTCGGATACTTCGCGTCTTCCTGCACTTCGATGATTTGTTTGCTGTGACGGACCGTGTGCAGCGGGACATAGATGAGCCAGTCATAGGAGCTTAGGTCGCCGAAGACGGGAAATGGGTGCGGAAAAATGTGCTGCTTGATCGGTTGTTCAAACGCGATCGTCTCCGCGAATGCACGCACTTCGCCGCGCACTTTATAATACTCTTCAATCGCCTTCGCCCGGCTCCATTTTTCCGTCGGACGAATTTCTTGTGGCGCGGAAGCGCCGCCCGCACCGCCCGGATTTCGGTTCGGCATGACATTACGAATCAGTTTGGCCTTGCCCTCGGTCTTTTTCGCCCAGTCGGAATCGGCATCGTTCTCTAATGCGGCCTGCGCCGATTCGAGCAACGCCCGTTCCGACCGCACAATGTGCTCCGCGCACTCGCCAACGGACCAACGGTCGTCATTCTGCTTGAAGTTCCATTGCTCATCGGTCAATCCGGTGATCAGACCCATAAACATGTCCAACGAGTCGTCTAACAGCGTGACCATTTCCGCTTTTTCTTCACCTGTTAGGTTTCCGTCAGACGCATCCTCCGCTATCGCGGCACTCCCTGCGGCAAACACCGCCACGAGCATTATCGCTACACTTCGTTTTAACCGCATGTTGATATCTCCGAAATATGTTTACCGGCGACAGCCGCCGGTTGCACCCAAACTAATTCAGCACGGACAAGGTCTGCTCGGCGACGTCACGCATATACGTCTTCGTCGGGCGTATTTTCGCCATCACCCGAATGCCCTGCGTGCTGTGTGTGAGAAAACGAGCGATGGCTTCGACATTCTTATCCGGGCTAAGTTCACCCTCAGCTTGCGCTTGTTTCAAGAGTCCTGTCATAAGCATTTCGATTTTTGCGTAGATCGTGCGAATCATCTTACGGATTTCCGGATCATGCGGGGCGACCTCGACCGCCGTATTCACTACCATGCAGCCCAGGCCACTGTGCTTCCCCGCCGCATCGTCACACATCCAATACCAAAAACTGCGCAAGCCATCTAGCGGCGATTGGTCTTTCGTCTCGTGTTTCCATACCCGCATTAACATCTCGAAGAAAAGGTCCAAGGTCTCGCAATACAACGCGCGCTTATCCCCAAACGCGTTATACAGACTGCTCTCGCCGATGCCCGTCGCTTCCGTCAAATCCCGAATCGACGTGTTCCGGTACCCCTGCCGCCAGAACAGTTCCATCGCTTGCTGCAGCACTTGATCTCGATCGAATTCAGCCGTGCGCGCCATTGTGTAGCAAGTGTTACAGAAATGAACGCGACTGTCAACCTGAAGCGCCATAGGCCACCCTATCCTGTTATCCTGTCTCCTCAATCGTTTCGACACTTAGGAGAACTACCCATGAAACACGAATCCTTTGCGACGGTGGAACGTGGCCTGAACCGTGGCAGCGTGCCGATGCGGTTGTTTGAGAAAGCCAAACGCCTCGGCATATGGAATCCGGCGGACATCGATTTTTCGCAGGACGTGAAAGATTGGGCGACGTTGGACGATCGAGAACGGCGGTACATGATGCGCATCACGACGCAGTTTCAGGCGGGCGAGGAGGCGGTGACGTTGGATCTGCTTCCGCTCATCGGCGCGATCGCAAGTGAAGGCCGTATCGAAGAGGAAATGTTTCTTACGACGTTCCTCTGGGAAGAGGCGAAACATGTCGATATGTTTAGCCGCTTCTTTGAAGCCGTGTTGGGCGGACCGCCCAAGGACGAGACGTTGATGACGCCGACGTACCGCACTATCTTCTACGACATCCTGCCAACGACGCTTGGCGCGCTGCGCGACGACCCGTCGCCAGCGGCACAAGTCCGCGCGTCGGCGACGTACAATATGGTTGTCGAAGGCATGCTCGCGGAAACCGGGTATCACATTTTCTATAACGTGCTCGACACCCGTCAGATAGGGCCGGGCCTGCGTGAAGGCGTCAGCAAAATCAAGCAGGACGAGGCCCGGCACATCGCGTACGGGGTCTATCTCATTGCACGGCTGATCGCCGCAGACCCGAAACTGATGGACGTGTTCAATGACCAGATGACGACTTTGTTGCCCGTCGGTATGGCGCTTATTGATGAAGCGTTCGAGGAGTTCGCGGACAATATACCCTTCAACCTCAAGCCGGACGACTACGTCAATTACAGCCAATCCCAGTTCCAAAAGCGGTTTGATCGCGTCCAGCGCGCTGTGGGTAAAACCATCGAAGAACTCGATTCCAGTGAAGATATGTTTATGGACGAAGAAGTAGTCATGGCAAAGTAGTTACTTTCTCCTTGGAGAAAGAGAAACCGAGATTGTAGGTGGTCTGCAAGACGATCGGATCAATGACCGTTAATCGTCTTTCTTTGGTTACTTTCTTTCTTCGCAGAAAGAAAGTAACATTCGTACATGTGTGACACGATAGCGTTAGTCCGAAAAGACGGGGTTTGGTTCGCGAAGAATTCTGACCGTGACGCCAACGAGGCCCAACGGCTCGAATGGCATCCCCGCGCAGCGCATGCCGATGGCGAAAAGCTCAAGTGTACGTGGGTGGAGATCCCCCAAGTGCGCGAGACCCATGCGCTGATGATTTCGCGCCCATTCTGGATGTGGGGCGCGGAGATGGGGAGCAACGAGCACAATGTCGTCATTGGCAATGAGGCGGTTTTTACCAAGCAGCCCTACGCCAAGACCGGCCTCACGGGTATGGACCTCGTGCGCCTGGCGCTTGAGCGTGCCGACACGGCGGAAAGAGCGTGCGACATTATTGAATCGCTCCTCGCCGAACACGGGCAAGGCGGCGGGTGTGGACATGAACACCGCGACTTCACCTATCACAACAGTTTTATCGTGGCCGATCCGACGTCGGCTTATGTGTTGGAAACCGCTGGGAAAGAAACGGCTCGCGAACAAATTAATGGTGTTCGCACCATTTCGAATGGA
>JAJDAB010000662.1 GCA_029262095.1 Candidatus Hydrogenedentota bacterium | reverse complement strand
ACCCACCGGCGCGAACACGCGCGCGAACTGATCTTCGGTCGCTATGCCGTCTTTAATGAATCCTTTGCGAATGAGGTGGATTTTTCGGCGGCTGCCAATTAATCCGATATACGCGGCGGGCTCGTGGATGCACTCCTTGAGAACGACGCCGTCATTCCGATGTCCGCGCGTGACGATCAACACGTATGTATCCGGCGTGATGACTTGCTTGTCCACTTCCTCGGCAATCGGACCGCAGATCGTTTCCGCCGATTCCGGGAAACGCGCGGGATCACTGTAGATAGTACGGTCATCGATGATCGTGACGTCAAAACCTAAGCGATCCGCTTGATACGCGACCGCCTGTCCGACGTGTCCGCCACCCGCGATGATGAGATGCGGTGATGGAATGACGGGTTCAACAAAAAGCTCGCCTGTCTCAGTAGCGATGTGTAAGGGCTTTTCTTTTTCGAGCACACCGCGCAACTGCTCGGCATACGGTTCATCGTCGAGGCCTGAAGAGGAAACCCACTTCGCCTCCCCCACCGTTTCCGTCCCACTCGCGATGGGCGTAATGAGCACGCCTCGCTCGCGGCGTGCGAGCGATTCAATCGCGGAAGTATAAGCAGGCACGTTTCGTGCGACATCCGGGTCAACCGCCACGCGGACTTGGCCGCCACAGATCAATCCATCGTCCCAGCCATAGTCATCATCGAGGCTGAGGTCGAAGAGGAGCCGCCCACCATCATCCAGCGATTGGAGGGCCCGCCGTCGCGCTTCAGCTTCGAGACATCCGCCCCCAAGGGTGCCGTGGATGGGGCCGTCCGGCTCGAAAAGGGCTTTGGCACCCGCCTTTTGCGGTGTCGATCCATTGGACTTCACGACCGAAGCCAGCGCGAAACGCCGTCCTTCGGCCAGGAGTCCCAGTGCTTTACGATAGTTGTCCATAGTTTTCCTGGTGGGGTGCACGTGCTGTGAGCGGGATGCCTACGCGATTCAATATGGTAGAAGCCGAACACGGCTGCGGTCAATCCGAGGCTTTGCGCAAGTTCTTGGGACGATAGAGTGGACCTTGGTTTCGCCAGGGTTACACTGACGGGGGTTGTTGCACCTATTTTGGGTAGGTGCTAGGGTTGGCGAGTCTTGTGGAGCTGTGTCTGACTACCGTTTCGGGTATTTCATCGCAACGGGTTTGCTCTGCGCGGGCTTACTTAATCTGGAGGAATCGGAATCATGCCAACCGACGAAAAAAAACCGCCGGGATCGGGGTTTTCTCGACGCAATTTCCTAAAAACGATCGGAGCGGGCGCAGCAGCGACCGGCCTGGTGCGGGAAGTTGCGGACACAGCGGTCGTGGAAGCCGCTTCGGACGTTCAAGGTCCGGGCGAAATTTCCATAACGCTAAACATTAACGGAAAGTCCGAGAAAGTTTCGGTTGAACCGCGCGTGACGTTGCTTGATGCGTTGCGCAATCGGCTCGACCATACGGGATCGAAGAAAGTGTGCGATCGCGGAACTTGCGGCGCGTGCACGATTCTTATCGACGGCCAGCCCGCGTATTCATGTTCCATGCTCGCTGTCGAAGCCGAAGGCCGAAAGATCACGACGGTCGAAGGTTTGGGTACGCCGGAACAACTCAGCGCGCTTCAGGAATCGTTTATCGAACACGATGCGCAGCAGTGTGGGTTCTGCACCCCTGGGTTCATCGTCGCGGGAACGGCCCTGTTGAACACGAATCCGAATCCGACCGCAGACGATGTTAATGAAGCGCTCGGCGGCAACCTCTGCCGGTGCGGCACGTACTCCGGGATGGTACCCGCCATCATGGAAGCCGCTAAGGCGATGAAGGGAGGCGCATAATGGCTAAGTCCGCATGGCCCGCAATGGGCGACCGCACAGTACTTGGCTCGCGCGTTAGCCGCCTTGACGGTCCAATCAAGACGACCGGCGCAGCGAAGTACGCTTATGATCAAAAACTCGACGGTATGTTATACGGTCGTTTCCTCATCGCACCGTACGCGCACGGCAAGATCAAATCGATCGACGTGAGCGCGGCGGAAGCCATGAAAGGCGTGGAAGTCGTCCAAATTATTCGTAATGTTGGCGACGAGTTCCTCTATGCAGGCGATGCGATTGCAGCGTTGGCCGCGACATCCGAAGAACTTGCTGTAGATGCGCTCGACGCTATCAAAGTCGAATACGAAATCCTCGAACATCAAATGGACGATACGACCGTTGATAATGTTAGTGGTCGAGTTCGTACCAGTGAAGATGGCGATGTGGCCGCTGGCTTTGCCGAAGCGGACATCGTCCACGAAGGACACTATGGCGTCTCGCCGATTACCCATTGCTGCCTCGAATCGCACGGGCAAGTCTGCGAATTCAAAGACGGCGAACTCTGGGTCTGGCCTTCGACGCAAAACGTTTCCGGATATGCCGATGGCTTGACCAAGTCGTCCGGACTCGAAGCGAGCAAGATTCACGTTGACTGCCAGGTAATGGGCGGCGGCTTCGGTTCGAAGTTCGGCGCTGACCAGTGGGGCAACGTTTGCACGGAACTCGCAAAAGCGGCGGGTAAACCGGTCAAGCTGATGCTCGAACGCGATCAAGAGTTGATGACTGCGGGTGCGCGTCCTTCAGCGCATGCCGATGTGAAAGTTGGGCTCAAGAAGGACGGAACCATCACGGCCTGGGAATCGAATGCTTGGGGTTCAGGGGGTACCGGCGGTGCCGGTCGTCTCCAACTTCCGTACGTGTTCGGCGCAATTCCGAACAGCAAGGTTGGTCAGGGCACCATTCGCACGAATCGCGGCTCACAACGCGCGTGGCGGGCACCCGGACATCCGCAGTCGTGCCTCATTACCATGAGCGCACTCGAAGACGCCGCAGCGGAAGCCGGTATCGATCCGCTCGAATTCTTCAAGAAAAACTTGGATAAATTGGATGTTCGTCTTCCGAACGCGGAAAACGTATACATCGAAGAACTCGATATTGCGGCCGACCTCATCGGCTACAAGGACAAAGCCCACCCACGCGGTGACAAGACTTCAGGTCCGATTAAGCGCGGGCTTGGCATGTCGATGCACACGTGGGGCGGCGCGGGTCACCCGTCAAACGCCGACGTCGTAATCAATCCGGACGGTTCGGTTGCGGTAAATTGCGCGACGCAGGACCTGGGAACCGGCGCGCGGACCGCGCTTTCTATCGTGGTAGCGGAAACGCTGGGCATTCCAATGGACAGCGTCCAAGCCAACATTGGTAACAACACGCTCCCGCCTGACAATCCGAGTGGTGGTAGCACGACGATTGGCGGTATCTCGTCATCCTCGCGCGATGCGGCAACGAACGCGCTCAACGCGATGTTTGCGAAGGTTGCGTCCGGACTCGGCGTCGCGGCCGATCAATTGGAAGCTCGTGGCGGAAACGTCCAAGAAATCGGCAAGCCCGACAACAGCATGACGTGGAAGAAGGCATGTGCGTTGTTAGGATCTAACCCGATCAAGGGCACCGGTGCGAAACCGACCTCCGACGGAACGAAGCTCGACAATAGCCAAGTCGGTGGTTGTCAGATGGCCGATGTCTCCGTTGATATTGAAACCGGTGTTGTGACGATTAATGAAATGGTCGCGGTTCAGGACATCGGCACAATCATTAACCTGAAGTGCGCGGAAAGTCAGGTACACGGCGCGCTCATTATGGGTGTGACGTATGCCCTCTACGAAGAAGCGATCTACGACCCGATTACGGGCAAAATGCTGAATGCGGACATGGAGTTTTATCGCCTCGCCGGTCATGCCGACGTTGGCAAGCTCACCGTTCACATGATGCAAACCGAAGAACACTACTCGCGCGGCGTGATTGGGCTCGGCGAACCGCCGGTTATTTCGCCCGGTGCAGCCATCTCGAATGCGGTCGCCAATGCGATCGGTGTACGCGTACCCACGTTGCCCTTGACCCCCGACCGGGTCTTGGCCGCGTTGGCTTAAGGAGGAATCGCTCAATGAAAGCGTTTGAATATGCAGCTCCCGGCGATCTCGATGACGCGATCGCCATGTTGAGCGACGCGCCAGGCGACTCGGCGGTAATGGCTGGCGGGACCGATTTGGTTACGTCGATGAAGCAAGGGCTCGTGTCGCCGAATCGTGTCGTGAGCCTACGAAACGTCAAGGCCATCAACGGTATTCAAGAGGCCGGACCGGATCTGCGCATTGGCGCGGCGACGACACTCGGCGAACTCTTGGGACATTCGCTTGTGGCCGACCTTTATCCGTCGATCACGACTGCTGTGAAAGGTATCGGCAGTCCGCAACTCATGTCGGTCGGTACGGTCGGCGGCGATCTGCTCCAGGCCCCGCGCTGTTGGTACTACCGCAACGGCATGGGTCTGCTCGCAGACGATGCGGGTGCCGCGAACTTTGACGGCGATTCGATGGCCGTCGAAGGCGACAATCGCTATCACGCGATCTTCGACAACAAAACCGCGCAATTCGTGAGTGCATCGAGCCTGGCTCCCGCACTCATCGCGCTTGGCGCGAACGCGGTCGTTCGCGGACCAAAGAAAGCGGAACGGGAAATCGCCGTAGCCGACTTGTTCCGCACCCCGTCATCGAGTGACGAACGCGAACACGTGCTCAAAGGGAATGAAGTGATCAGTCACATCAACATTCCGGCGAGCGGTGCGAAAAACGGTACGTACGAAGTTCGGACTCGCCAAGGCCTCGACTGGCCTATCGTGACCGCGTCCGTTGCGATCGCAAGTTCGGGTGCGAAAGTAGTTCTCGGCCATGTCGCTCCTACGCCTTGGGTGTCTGACGCGGCGGGTAAAGCACTCGGCGGTAAAGTAGACGAAACGTCCGCCGCTAAGGCTGGCGAAGAAGCTGCCAATGGCGCGACGCCGCTAAGTCACAATGAGTATAAAGTCACGTTGGTCAAGGTAGCCGTGAAGCGTGCGGCGATGGCTGCGGCGGCCCATGGCTGAGTCCTCGCCCAATATCCCTCAATTCCCGTGTAAGCACTTGCGCTCGCACGAGATGAACTTTCAAAATTCGCCGCTCGATCCGGAAGACCAGTATTCCAGCGGGGTCTACCAGTGTCAGCAGACTCACGACGCAGTGGGTCCGGATGGAGAACCCGTGGAACGTGAGGAATGTACGCTGGACCGCGATTGTTTCGAAGAGTTAGGGACCTAGTTCGATTAGGTTCATTGCAGCCAGATTCGTGTAAACGGAGGTATATATG
Organism: Candidatus Hydrogenedentota bacterium; assembly: GCA_029262095.1. Lineage (GTDB taxonomy): Bacteria > Hydrogenedentota > Hydrogenedentia > Hydrogenedentales > SLHB01 > JAJDAB01. The sequence continues at coordinate 1,599 of JAJDAB010000662.1, read as the reverse complement.
AGACTTACAACTTTTGTTGCGATTACTTCGCTAGCGGCGGCATCCACCACCGCTATGGCGGCCACGCAGATTGAAGGCCAATACTTAGAAGTACGGTCTAATGACGTCTTCACCGGTGCCTGTGTCGCGAACAGCGAAATGGGCCTGAGCGGCGAAGAAGCAACGCTCGCATGGACCGTTTCGAACGGTTCATGGAACGATGTCGACCTGAGTGGACTGTCCGTGGTCGCAGTGATTCGCGGCAGCGCGACCTTAGGCCATACCTACTACGACTCGATGCCGGCAAAGGCCGTGGTCATCGTTGATGATGCCGCGACCGCCGAACAACAAAAAGCATTGATCGCCTTCGCGCATGCGGAAGCGGGCGAGCTGATGGACGATATCATCGAAGTGAAATGTGCTGAGATTACCGTCGGTGGCGAGTCTTGCACTGAAGATGGTTGTGCGAGCTTGAAAGCGGGCGACTTGGTCGAGATTTCGACACGCTGCCTGGGCAATGGCGACCATCTCTGTGGCAACGAGAAGGCCTTCTACCCACCGTTGACGAAAGCGGCGTCGGCGAAACCCGCGTTCACGAACGTATCGAGCTACACCGCAAAAGACCTCGGTCGGACGTGGTCGATTTCGGATGCACGTAGCGCGTTCGTTGGCACCTTTGCGCGGTAGCTGACACAATTAAAATGAATATTGGGCCGGAAACCGGCGTCTTGGTTTCCGGGCCTTTTTTTTGAGCGGCCCAATATGTTCGCTCGGAGAACGGATAGGAGTGAAATTAACATGATAAAGGTTGGAACAATAATCCCGACCAGCGCTGCGGCGCTATTTGCAGTGATCGCGGTATTGGCCACGAGTGCATTGGCTGCGGCCGGCGAAGGTTATGGCATCGAAGTAGTTGAGAAAGCACCGCCCGCGGAAATCGCCGACGAAATCAAAGCCGAACTCAGCAGTAGCGCGGTTCAAATCAGCGGGCCCGATGGCTTGCGCTACGAATTCTGGTTTGCGAAATCTATCGTTCTCAGCGAAGTAGCTCCGGGTAAAGAGCTAGAAAAAATTCCGCCGATTGCGTTATTAGGCGCAGCACAGGTACAGGACGTCGAAAACCTCGACTTTCGTGAAGACGAAGTGTTGCCCGGCGTCTACACCATGCGCTACGGCCTGCAACCGGAGGATGGCAATCATCTCGGCACGTCAGATCACCCCTTCTTCGCGATTCTTATCCCCGCCGAACGCGACCAGAAGTTAGCAGGCATCGCCGACCACGACGACATGGTCGACCGGAGCATGGAAGACACGGCTGGCGTACACCCTTACATCCTCGCGATGCAACCGCTCCCAGCCGATGCGCCCGGCGAAGCACCTACCGTCGCCGAAGGTCAACACGATTGGCAATATGCCGTGCTGGAATTGCCGGGGAGCGTCGACGGCAAAGCATCGCCATTCAAGATTGCTTTGGTGTTCGAGGGTATCGGCGAGTTGTAAGCCTCTCTCCTAACGATCGAATTATCAAAGGCTCGCTGCGGACACCGTGGCGGGTCTTTTTTATGCGTCACGTGCGATGAAAGCCGCTCATCGTCTTTCCCGCGAAGGCGGGAATCCGCT
>JAJDAB010000661.1 GCA_029262095.1 Candidatus Hydrogenedentota bacterium | reverse complement strand
GAGTAGAGTGAGATGGGGGCGCTATTTCAGCAGGCGGTTAGAGAGGTCGCCGACAAGCGCTAGTTCGTGTTCAGGGGTCGGCGAGTCGAAAAGCGCGGCCCATGATTCGCGCCCAACCACACCGGACCAGCCGCTACCAGATCACCTCTCCGCGCTGGTATACTTGATCAAATCTCCACTCAATTCTGCGGAAAGGCTGTCATGAACGCGCTACTTGCACTAGAAAATGGCCAAGTGTTTCAGGGCAGATCCGTCGGCGCCACCGGTCAGTCCACCGGTGAACTCGTCTTTAACACGAGCATGACGGGCTACCAAGAAATTCTCACCGATCCATCCTACGCCGGACAAGTCGTCACAATGACCTATCCCCTGATCGGAAACTACGGTGTAAACAAAGACGACGTGGAATCGCGCAAACCATTCGTCCGCGGATTCGTGATGCGAGAATGTTGCGAAAAGCCGAGCAACTATCGCGCAGAACAATCGTTGCCCGACTACTTGAAAGACAATAACATCGTCGGTATCGACGGTGTCGATACCCGTAAAATCACAAAGATGTTGCGCACGGAAGGCGCGATGAAGTGCGCCATTTCGACGGAAGAACTCGACCCGGAAAAGCTAATCGCGATAGCACAGGCATCGAGTGGCATGCAGGGCAGCGATTTCGTCCAAGAGGTCACCACGGACGCACCGTACGAATGGGACGCGCCGGAGACGTCGACCTATCACGTAGTCGCGATGGACTACGGCATTAAGTACAACATACTTCGACTTCTACGTGAAGCCGGTTGCCGGGTCACCGTTGTTCCCGCGACGACTTCGGCTGAAGACGTGCTCGCGCTGGAACCGGACGGCGTATTCTTGTCGAACGGTCCAGGCGATCCTGCCGCACTGGAGTATCTCTTTCCAGCGATTCAGCGGCTGACCGCGGAGCGGCCTGTATTCGGCATTTGTTTGGGACATCAGGTCTTGGCGCACGCGCTGGGCGGAAGCACTTACAAACTGAAATTCGGTCATCGTGGCGGCAATCAGCCCGTGTTCAATCACGACACGGAACGCGTCGAAATCAGTTCGCAGAACCACGGTTTCGCAGTGGACCACACGTCGCTGGACGCCGATGCCATTCGAGTGACCCACACCAATCTCAACGACGAATCCGTCGAAGGATTAGAACACCGCGAGCTTCCAGTATTTAGTGTGCAGTATCACCCCGAAGCGTCGCCGGGCCCGCATGACAGTCGATATCTATTTCACAAATTTGTGGACCAGATGGAAAGAGCGCGCACGGCCGGTGCCGCGCGTTAGCCTGTTCGTGGCGGCGTAGCAATGCACGCCCCAACTGAATCCCCCGCGCACATCGACCCCGTGTGTGGCATGTCCGTTACCGAAGACGGCGCGGCCGCCTCGCACCAGCACGAAGGCCACACGTTCTATTTCTGCGGCAAAGGTTGCGCGGCAAAGTTCCAGGCGAATCCTGCGCAATACGTGGACCCCAGCGGCCAACGAAAAACGCCAAAGCCTGAAACGGCCCCTTCGGACGCCGAGTACACGTGTCCAATGCATCCGGAAATCAATCAGGTCGGTCCAGGTTCTTGTCCGATTTGTGGGATGGACCTCGAACCGAAAATCGTAACGGCGGACAACGGGCCCAATCCGGAATACATCGCGATGCGTCGGCGGTTCGTTATAAGCGCGGTCTTGACGATCCCGGTGTTTGTCCTGTCGATGGGCGAGATGGTGCCGGGCCTTACGTTCAAAGAGTGGCTCGGCTTCGGTTGGAGTGAAATTATTCAACTGGTCTTGACGACACCGGTGGTGTTTTGGGGCGGCAAACCGTTTTTTCAGCGGGGCATCGCGTCGCTCCGCACGGGCAACCTGAACATGTTCACGCTGATCGCCATGGGCACGGGCGTTGCCTACGCATACAGTTTTGTTGCCGCGCTGTGGCCTGACCGATTTCCTGAAGTGTTTCGCATGCCGGACGGATCGATCGCGATCTATTTCGAGGCTGCTGCGGTTATCACGACATTGGTACTGCTCGGACAGGTGCTCGAACTGCGGGCACGCGAACGCACTGCGGGCGCCATCGCCGCGTTACTCGGACTCGCGGCGAAGACCGCACGGGTCGTGGAAAAGGACGGACACGAAACGGACGTGCAGATTGAGGACGTTCAAGTCGGCCAACAGATTCGCGTTCGAGCCGGCGAGAAGATTCCGGTTGATGGCAAGGTCATTGAAGGGCAGAGTGCGGTTGATGAATCGATGATTACCGGCGAACCCATCCCGGTGGAAAAACTATCCGGCGATGAAGTAACCGGCGCGACGATCAACGGCAATGGCACGTTGCTCATTCGGACGGAACGCGTGGGTGAAGACGCACTACTCGCGCAAATCGTCCAGACGGTCGCCGAAGCGCAACGCAGCCAAGCGCCGATCCAACGCGTCGCCGATCGGGTCGCGGGGTATTTTGTCCCCGCAGTCATCGGAGCCGCTGTGTTGACGTTCATCGTGTGGGGTTTCGCCGGGCCGGAGCCGAGTTGGGTGTACGCAATGGTCAACTCGGTCGCCGTGCTCATTGTGGCGTGTCCGTGCGCGTTGGGTTTGGCGACGCCCATGTCGATCATGGTCGCGGCAGGACACGGCGCGCGGGCGGGCGTTCTAATTCGGGAGGCGAAGGCGCTTGAGACACTCGCGGGCGCGGACACGTTGTTGGTAGACAAAACGGGTACATTGACCGAGGGCAAACCGGAGGTGACGCGCGTCGTATCCGTCTCACCCCATACGGACGACGAATTAATTGGCACGATCGCGGCCATTGAAGCGTCTTCAACCCATCCACTTGCCGCGGCGATTGTCGCTGCGGCACATTCGCGCGGAGTCCATCCTCCGGCTGGCAGCGAAGTCGAGACGATTCCCGGCAAAGGGGTTTCAGGAAAGGTGAACGGACATACGGTGATCGCTGGGAACGCCGCGTATTTGGAATCGCTGGAGATTCAATTTACGACGGAAACGGATACGCCGGAAACCGGGGTTTATTGTGCCATCGACCGGCAGTACGCTGGCGCGATGTTCATTGCTGACCCGATTCGCGATACCGCGCGTGAGAGTGTCCGTGCACTGAAGGACGCGGGATTCTCAATCGTCATGGCGAGCGGCGACACACACGCCGCGGCGAAAGCCGTTGCCGCCGAGTTGGGAATCGACGCCGTCCACGCCCC
>JAJDAB010000660.1 GCA_029262095.1 Candidatus Hydrogenedentota bacterium | reverse complement strand
CCTACGTCCACGTGATCATGAATTAGACGCGCCCTGGATCCGAGCTCTAATTCTATTCCCGAGCGGAACGAGACGCACCAGTTGATCCTTGTCCGTAGCGGTCAGCCCGGGTAAAGACCAAGCAAGCGCCATAAACGCGAGCGAATACAGCACACCCATCCCGCCCACCACGACCAGTGCGATCCAGCGATTGTCTTCTGGGGCGATAGTTGCGAATTCAACCGCCACTCTCAGCAATGTAGCCACAAGCAGCCCACCCACGATGGGCAAGAATGTCTTGTCGAACGGGAACATCCAACGTGCGCCAAAGCGTCGATTTGCACCAATGAGAAAGACCGTTGATGCGATTGACAACGCCAATGGCATCGACAACAACACGCCCCAGTCCGCAAACGCAACCTCGCCCTCCGGAACGGTAGCGGGATAATGCAATGCGGCATAGACAAAGCCAATGAACAAGACCACGGTCAACCCTTGATAAATAATCTCCAACCCCGGCTTCCCGGCGCCTCGTAACAGAGAAGAACCTGGACCCGTAACCGTGTGAATCAACGACGCAAAACAAAGCGCGATCAACGCGCGCCACGCGATGTCCGAATATTGTGCCGGGCCCAAATACGCAACCAGCAGCAAGTCGCCATTCACGATCAGGAAAATAAAAAGGTATGCCGTAATGATCACCGTTATGCGCTGCGTCGTTTCGTATACCGCGTTAACCGTATCGTGCGCATTGCGGGCGAGCAGGTCCGCGCCTGCGGGAACCAGCGCGCCGAATCCCAACATGGGAATCGTCTGAATGCGTGATGCGAATTGCCGAGCAACAAGGTACGCACCTACAAAGGCTTCAGGAAAAATTCGAAATAACACGACGGCATCAATGCTGACCGCTGCTAGCGCGACGATTCCGAGCACCTGCATGCGACCGCCGAGCGACAACATGGGTCTCCACGAATCGCGTCGAATCGCCCAAGGGCGAATCCGAATCTCGGGTGCGATGCGCCAAACCGCGAGCATCATCAGTATTAGCGGTCCCGCCAGCGCGATCCCGTAGACCGCGATGACCATGCGGACGCCATACCCATTGAACAACAACCCCAGCACCACGATTACCTGAACAAAATTGAATGCAATGACGGACAGATTCGTTGCGTCCATCCGCTGTAAGCCCGTAAGAATCGCGCGGTATACGCCGAATACGACACACACGGCTGCCAACGCCGCGACGTACACGATCATGAATTCGACCGTCTCAGGTTGTTGCGCGTCCGGCTTCATCTGGTGCGCAATCCATTCCCGTTGCCAGACGACTAGCGCGACCGTTATTCCACCAAACACGACGCACATCGACACGCCAACACTGAGCAGTCCATTGAGGCGCGCGTATTCACCGCGTTGATGACATTCCGCCGTGTACTTCACATACGCGCCGTGGATTCCGAAGCTATACAACGCGAAGAATCCATAGAAGGTATACGCGATACGGACCAACGAATACCCTTCGAGTGCGATGTACTCGATGACCACCGGCACCAATAGAAAACGCGTGCCTTCGCTAATGGTGTAGGCCAGGATTTGCCAACGCGTATTGCGCCGAACCTTTCCACTGACGGATTCGCCTGTCATGGTTGGTTCGCTTCGGATGCGATTCGGGCTGCAACCTTTTCAGCGACCGCATCCCATTCAAATCGTCCTTGCATGAAATCCTGAGCGGCGGTTCCCATGGCCTCCAGTTTTCGAGGCTGTTGCAGCAGATCGATTAACACCGCGCTCAGTTCATCGGCATCGTATGTGTGCAATCTCCGCCCGGTCTTATCGTCCGCGACGGTTTCCGGAAACGCGAACCGGTCCGGCGTGATACACGGTACCCCACTCAGCCCCGCTTCTAAAACCACCAACCCAAATGGCTCAAACGAACTCATCAAACACATGAGCGACGCGTCTCGATAGAGTTCCAAGAGTTTCTGCTGGCCCTCGTTTGTTCCCTTGTCGATGAATCCCGCGATTTCGATACCCGCCTCACGAATCCCCGGGTCACATCCCGCAATAACGAGCGTCGCATCGGGAAGCGAGCGCCGAGCGCGGCGAAACGCCTCGACAATCAGCGGACCGCCTTTTCGTTCAAAGTCTTTACCCACAAACAGCACGCGTTGGGCATCGTATGGACCGTGCTGCAAAGGAGGCACGGAAAAATTCGGTCCACCGCCAACCGTCAATACGCGGTCAGGGACAATCCCGTAGTCTTGTACCACCGATTGCGCAGCCCAATCGGAGAACGTGAAGATACATGCGCAGCGATTGAACACCGACTGTTGATAGGCTTGCACGGAATCTGCGAAGGCATCGCTAAAGTGTTGAAACTCCCAACCGCGCGCATCCCGAACCTGCCGGACAGTCGCATCCAAATAGCAATACGTCGGTATGTCACACTCCGGCTGATAGGTTGTCCCAAACATCAGGCAAGCGTTTGCGTCGAGGTGCTTCCGCGCGAGCGCGTTTGCCTTTTGGGTCTTTCCCTCGAACGATGCCATCGACCAGCGTGATTTCGCTTCCCAGTTGAACACGTCTATTCGCCGAGCGATTCGGGTGGCTAAACTGCGGCCTCCCCAGAACCCAGGTGCTACCGAAACGTCGCCCTTGGCCAGCACGAGGCCGCGCCGCTCCAACGCGTTTGTCAGATAATGGGCCGCGCCGGAAAACAGTCGATCCGCATTTGGATCGCCGTCGCACATCGCCAAAATTTTCGATGCATCTGAAGGCATTACGCCGTTACAGTATCTGAGCGTGTTGTGATTGGTTGGCCAGGTCGTGAATGCGGCTGATGTTTCCCCGTCAATCGGCCACGCCGTAGGAGTCCATCGATGCCCACGATTGCGGATACGGCAACGACAATGTGAGGGTCAAGCGCGCGGTCAATTGTGCTGATCGCCAGACCGGTGGCGAGCGTGATCGCGAGTGTACGCGCGATTCGTTCAAACGGCGCACCCTCGATCCGCCGTAACAACATTGCCGTATATGACAACGCCAACCCCCACCACGCAAAATACAAGCCAGCACCCACAGCGCCGAATTTTAGCATGCGAATCAATAAGTCCGCGTCCGTTGCCCGATGACTCAAACGGCCCCGCGACCACCCACCATGTCCGAACCAAAGCCGCTCGCTGATCACCGATTGATACTCTTCTAAGGCGTCGATGCGATACTGAAAAGAATCGACACGATCCGAATCGATCGCGCGTGCGCCATCCAGGATGCGTGCGTACGGGTTTGCGCCCGCGGATAACACGGCGACCAACCCCACAGCCGCCACGGGAACTGCGTAGACCGTCCAACGCAGTCGTTGGTACCGCAACACCGCGAAGCCAGCGCATAACGCCGCGAATAGCACGTACGGACCCAACGACATGCTCAACATGAGGGAGAGTAGGGGGGCGACGAATACAAATTGCCCGCCGGGGATTAAGCGTCCGAGATCTTTCCGTAATGGCAGTGCGGCCAGGAATGCGGCCAACGCCATGAAGCGACCGAGATCGAGCGCGTGAGGAAAACACACGACCGGCCGGAAGAAGCCCCATCGATGAAACTGCGCGAACTGATGTTGGAACTCGCCGTACAACGTGGAGTGAATTTGCGGACTCATCCGCCATTCCCAAGCCACCAACGGCGTATAGACCACCGCAGCAACCACCAACCCGATCAGAAATGTCTTTAGCGATTCAGGGCGATAGAGCACGATGCGCGCGGCCAACCATAATGTCAGCACATCCAGCGCTTCAAACGTCGAAGCGCTCACACCATCGTAAATTCCCAGGCCATTGTTCCACGACGTAAAAATCATCGAGCCCAACATTGCGATCATGAACCCGTCGAACCAGCGCGGACGGAACTGCAGAACCAAACGAGCATGGAAGAGCAATGCGCCCACGAGAACGCCTACGCCCGCCGCACCAGTTTTCGTCAAATCGGGTATGCCGACTATGTCGACCGTTACGCCGGACGGCAACAACAACATCGCACCGAGCACCGCGATGGTGAATCCACGCGCGGCATTCTGATCTAACATGAGCGCCAGAGCGATGGGTATCCAAAGTAGTATGGCCAGTTCGGGTTGTATCATCGTAGGTCGCCGCGCTATGCAGCCTCTTCACCCAGTATCCGCTCGGCTTCATCGCGCCGAGGAAACGAAACACGCAATCGATCGGAGTACGTAATGGACGCCTCGACAAGCCCTCGGCCTTCCTCCACCTCGTCCTGCGCGATTAACGCCTTGCCGAAATCGAGCATCAACGTCGGATCGCCCGGGCGCTGTTCGAGCGCTTGATACAGCTTTTCGCGGGCCTCATCGATCCGCCCCGCTTGTACAAGCGCCAATCCCAACGTATGCAGCACATGGCTCCGCGTGCCAAGCGTCTCGAACGCGGATTCGGCGATCGCAAGAGGGTTGGGACTTGACTTGCCCTCTTGCAGAAGCGCATACGCGTAGTTGTTCTGGACAAGCGGATCATCAGGCAGCAAGCGGAATAGATTCTGAAACGCCTCTATTTGTAACGCCGTATCCTGCTCGCCTAGTCGCTGCGCGATCCCCTGCCAAATATCGAGGGCGTTTACGGCCAACGTTGCCGCACGGTTCAGCGCTTCCGTTTTCGCTTTCGCGTTCTCCATCGACGCGTGAACATCGGCAAGTCCAAGCCAAACTTCAGGCGACGCCGCGTGTTGTTCCACAATCCGTCTCGCCGCCAACGCCTTTTCCGGTACGGCTCCGGTTCGTGCCAGCTCCGACAACATAAGCGTCGAGAGTTTTACGTCATAGCCGACCGTGTCCGATGTCGATTGCCATTGTTCCAACGCCGATTTCGCAACGCCTCCCGCGGAATACGCGGCGCCCAACGCGAAATCAGCCAAAACATCGGCACGCGTTCCGAGCGTGAGCGCGAACGCGTCCACATCTGCATCTGAATTCGTGCGTGCGATCAGCGCATCCATCCATATACGGGACGCGCGTGTCAGCGGCATGCGCTGCAAGATGGATACTACTTCATCGTATTCGCCTGAACGCGTTAACAATGCAGCGTGAAGCATCGCAACGGACGGGTCGTTTGCGCTCGCGGTCTGAGCATCGTCCCATGCGCCGGTTAGCGCCAAAGCATACGCGCGGAGGTCGTATTCGTCCGGACGATCTTCCAACGCTCTCAGCGCGTTTTCTCCATCGCCGACGACAAGAAAACCGCGTGCCAATGCCCTTGCTGCCGCACGATCCGTTGGGTTCGTCTGCGCGTTCTTGATCAGAGCTGCCAGCGCGAAGTCGGGGTCACCGGTTTTGAAACTTCCGTCGGCGAGCCGGATCAACGAAGCGAGGTCATTAGGTTTCGATAGGTATGCGGCCTCGGCAACGCGACGCGCTTCCGCAAATCGCCCGTACTGAACAAGTAATGCATAGACCCGTTCCTGGGCCTCTTCATGTTCCGGATGCCGCGAAAGTAGCCGACGCCATGCTTCAATTTCGTGCGATGGCATCCCCGCCTCACGATATAGGGTCGCTAAGTTGTAGAGCGCGATTCCGTTTTCCGGCGCATTAACTAGGCACCGGAGAATCTGCTCAAGCGCGCGTGCGCGAAGTTGGGCGACGGCGTAGGCCCGCGCCGTTGCGTTTAGCGTCAATACAGTTTCGCGATCCGTTTCCGCTGGCCAGTCATTGACCAGCTCGAGGAGGTCGCTCGGTTGGCCCTGATGAACCGCCGTACTCATCGCGGCAGAGTACGAACGAAATCGTGAATTCGACCCTAGATTTTTCGCCAGTTGCTCCGCGAGTTCAACATTTCCGGACACCAACGCAGCGACATACAACGCATTGCTTGCTTCCTCTGAGTCACCCCACTGTTCCGGATTGTTGAGAAGGCGGCCCAGCCGCCCGGCGTCAAATAGATCGCGCCACGCGCTGGGATTTCCGGCGACCTCGGTCGTCGGGTCGGCCAAAGTTTGCTCGGGAATGGTATTGGTTTTCGCCAATAGATCTCGGACAAACGTTACCGCGGGCAATTCAAACGAGGCAAGCCGTAGTCGACGCTGTGCCTCACGAGGAGCGCCCTGTGAGAGCGCGCAGTACCCAAGCACCACGTTCGCCCACGGAGTCGCGTTGGATCCGTCCGCAAACGGTTCAGCGGCACGCACCGCGTCGTCGAATGACTTGCGGCGCGCTGATTCCCAGGCATTCGCCACATCGCTTTTCGACTCCGGTGCGACCGGGGACGATAGCACGCGGAGTTCGGCCTCCAGCATCGCTAACTGATCCGGGTTCGCTCCTGACGTCGTCAATGACCCGTACAATTTGGAAGCATTGGCGCTGTCGCGATCCATTGCATACGACCATGCGAGTTCAAGTGCCGCATTCGAGTTGTCACCGAAATCCGTGACCGCTTTTTCGAGTGCTGATCGCGCTCGTGTGTTGTCGCCCGCGCGTCGCAGTAGATATGCATCTAGAATCGCGCCGTGTTCAGGGTTAGTTTCCGATAGCTGACCAGCCCACGAAGCTGCGTCCGAAGAATTTCCAGACCTTAGCGCGATATCAGCCGCTTCAAAGCAGGCCGCTATCGCCGCGTCTGGCACTGCGGCCGCATGCGAATAGGATTCAAGGGCCTCTGCAGTTTCACCCTTGATTGATAAACAGCGCGCCAACCCTAGATGCGCGAGTCCATAAGAATCGTCGGCCTCCACGGCAGAGCGAAATGCTTGTTCCGCTTCCTCGATATTGCCGAGAACTAAATGCGTTTGACCGATATTGGTTTGTTGATCGGCCGAACGGCCCCCGCAACCGGCCAATAGCGCGACCAACAATATGGAGAAAGGAGCGGCCCGCATCATGGCGCGTACTCGTAGAGTGCAGGCATGAATTTCAGCGCGAAGTCTTCCAACGCCGCAAAAGCCTGTTCGTCTCCGGATGCCGTAATGGGCGTGGCCAACTTGATCATCGTAGACGCCGGTGTCTGCAATTGAATTTGGTTTTGTGTCCA
>JAJDAB010000659.1 GCA_029262095.1 Candidatus Hydrogenedentota bacterium | reverse complement strand
TTCAATCGAATCGGCGATTTTATACCCGCTCACAACTTTCGCGGCAGCGCGTAAGTCCTCTATGCGGCCATTGGTACACGAACCCAAGAACATTTTGTTGATGGTCACTTCCGACAAAGGCGTACCCTCGCTCAGGCCCATATACTGCAACGCTTTCGACGCCGACTCGCGTTCATTGTCATCGCCTATCGCACTCAACACCGGCGTCTTCTGTGTGACGCCCGTCACCATTCCCGGCGATGTGCCCCAGGTAACTTGCGGTTCGATATCCGCAGCATTGATCTCAACCAATCGGTCGTAGATGCAATCCGGGTCCGATGCCAAAGCCAACCATTTTCCGACCAGTGACTCCCACGGCAAATCTTTGGGCAAGTACTCACGGCCCTTCAGATACTCCGCCGTTTTCTCATCCGGCGAAATGAGGCCTGCGCGCGCGCCACCTTCTATCGTCATGTTACAGACCGTCATCCGGCCTTCCATGCTCAAGCCGCGAATGGCGTCGCCCGTGTATTCGATCACATAGCCGGTGCCGCCCGCAGTGCCGATCTTACCGATGATTGCCAACACAATATCCTTACCCGTGATGCCGACCGGCAACTCGCCGCTCACGCGCACTTCCATCGTCTTGGACTTTTTCTGGATGAGCGTCTGCGTCGCCAACACATGTTCGACTTCGCTCGTGCCGATGCCGAAAGCCAACGCACCGAACGCGCCATGGGTCGAGGTATGCGAATCGCCGCAGACAATCGTTTGCCCCGGCTGCGTCAAACCCAATTGCGGACCGATGACATGCACGATGCCGTTCCGGCGGTCTTTCATGTCGAAGCACGGGACATCGAACTCAGCACAATTCGATACCAACGTGTCGATCTGTTGCTTCGACAAAGGGTCCGTAATTGGCAACGAACGGTCCGTCGTTGGAATATTATGATCCATCGTCGCAAACGTGAGGTCCGGACGCCGCGCCTTCCGGTTGGCCAATCGCAACCCTTCAAACGCCTGCGGCGACGTCACTTCATGCACGTAGTGCCGGTCGATGTATAGCAACGGATCTTGCCCCGGCTCTTCATGAACCAAGTGCGCGTCCCAAATCTTTTCGTAAATGTTTCGTGGCATTATTGTTTCTTCCTATCGTTTTCGCAGCAGACTCAGTTTCTTTTGAGCATGCTGTTCGTTGACTAAACCAACCGCCGATTCCAATCGGGATTCATTGGGTGCAGAGACTTCACGTCCGTCGAAAGTGAGATGCCGTTTTCTTCAAGTAGCGCCTTGAAATTAAGTCCGGCCAGTCGATCAAAACACGCCACCGTAATCTGATACCGGGCGTTGCGATAAGCGTCATCGCCTCCGGTAACATCCGGATGGGCCAGCCGCTCAGCCTCACTCCGCACGTGTTCGAAGAAATCGGGCCAGAAACCACCGCCATACTTTTTCTCGCACTCGTACAACAGGTGTGCATGAATCCGATCTACGAGATTCGACTCGATATCGTCTGGGAACACATGCCCCAGTTCCTTATATCGCCTAAACGTTTCCGCTTGTGTTCGCCGTGTATTTGCAACGTGGCGGCTATGAATCGAATTCTGTGCGACGCGTTCAGATGCAATGGCGCCGATACTCCATCCAAGCATTTCCCAGCCGAATTGCGCGCGCGTTGTATGCACAAAATTATGCGCCATTTCTTCGATGTATCCGGAGACATGCGGCACACCGTACGTGGTCCATTCTTCATGTTTGTCTAAGCGTAGATTATGATCGTCGTAATAGATTGTGCAGTTACTCGTACCGCCGAACGCGTCTTTGTGCTGCGGCGGAAAGTTATAGACAACGATGATGTATTCCGTATCCACGCCCACAATTGATCGCAATTCGTCGTATGCCCGCACCAAGTACGGGAACACCGTGTTCGCACCAGTATCCCGTTCCTGCGGCGCGAACAGCCAAACGTTCTCATCCTTTAACAGCAAACCGCGTCCGTCAATAGCTGTCTCAAACGATGCCAAGTCCCGATACCGTAACGAGGGATTCAATCGGTCGTCCGGGCTGGCTTCGGAAACAGGCCGTTGCGCAAGACCACCGGCCGATCGAATGGCGTCCGCCGTGGCCGGATGCCCATTCGATATCGCATAACTCATCGCAGTTATACCCGTATCGTCTTTGATCGCCGGATCGGCCCCCGCCTGGATCAGCGCAGTACACGTGCCGCCGTGACCGTTCGCGGCGGCATGATGCAACGGCGTCTTGCCGGTTTCGTCCAGGGCATTTGGATCAGCGCCGTCCGCTAGAAAACTTTCAACACTCTGCATACGGCCGTCACGAGCAACCTCGTGCAAAGGCGTTGTCGCACGCACGACTTCGGGCGAGGACGTCTCGTCGACAGGCTTGGAGCACGCAATCGCTACAGTCATCAAAATGACCGCGACGAAGATAGTATGTTTTCGGGTCAACATCAATGACTCCTTATGGTCTACTGATCGATGTCATAGGTTTGCGCCGCGCCGCTGCCTTCCAGCACGACGAGCTTCCTCCCTGCGCCGACCGGCACAGAAATGCCATCGACATTCAGCATCGAATCCGCAACCGTGAACTCAACCGAACCGAACGTCACCGACGTGGTGCCCTGTTCGTAGAGATACGCGAGTTGTTGGTTGCCGACGCCGAGGCTACCCTGCGCGGGGCCACGATCATTCGACGCCACGATAATTCGACTTCGACGCGGTTCGCTCTTGAACGTTTGTCCGCGAATCGCGATTCGCACATCGCCAACGTCGACAATGCCGTAATCGGAACGCGAATACGTCTCCGTCGTAGCGGTGGTCAATTCGTCACCTTTCGGCGTCACGCGGCTTGTAACTTCCGTGTTGAACGGAAACCCCGCCAATTTCCGCGCTTCAGGATCGGAAAACGATTGGACGTTTTGCCGCGCCTGATGATCGGCGATCGCTTGTTTTCGCTGTTCCACTTTTTCCAATTGTTGCGGCGTCAAAGAGTCCGGGTCTGATTCCGCCATCGCGATGAGCGTGTCGTCGTTATAATCTTCGCCCAATACGCCATAGGTCGTCCGGTTGAGCCACGTCTTGCTCGCGTTTTCTTCCTGTTTAGCAAGTTCCAGCTGACGCTTCTCCTCGCGTTTCACGGCTTCTTCTGCTTCGCGCTGTTGGCGTTCTTCTTCCGTTTCCGTACCCGCCAGACCCAGGGTCAATCGATTGAGTCTGCTGCGTTCAGCATTTTCCGCGCGCTTCCGTTCGTCTTCCGCTTCACGCTCAGCGTGTTCGACTGCTTCCTTCGCTTCACGTTCTTGACGCTCGGCCTCGGTCTCGGTGCCCGCCAAGCCGAGTGTCAAACGGTTCAAACGGCTGCGTTCAGCGTTTTCGGCGCGCTTCTGTTCCTTCTGAGCTTCGCGTTCGGCCTGTTCGATTGCTTCTTTCGCTTCGCGCTCCTGCCGTTCCGCTTCCGTCTCAGTACCCGCTAAACCCAAGGTCAAACGGTTCAAGCGGCTACGCTCAGCGTTCTCGGCGCGCTTCTGTTCGTTCGCCGCTTCGCGTTCGGCCCGTTCGGCTGCTTCCTTCGCTTCACGCTCTTGCCGTTCCGCATCCGACTCCGTACCCGCCAGGCCAAATGTCGCCTTGTTCAATAGGCTCCGTTCCGAATTCGATTCGCGTTCGGCTTCCTTCTCTGCTTGCCGTTCGGCTTTACGTTGTTGTTCTTCCTCACGTTTCGCGGCAGCTTCGGCCTCTTTCTGATCGCGTTCTTCTTCCGAGTCGCTACCTGCGACCCCAAACGTCGCGCGACTCAACAGGCTGCGTTCCGATTTCACTTCTTTCTTGGCCTGCTTCTCAGCTTTCTTTTGCGCATTGGCCTCGCGATTCAAACGTTCGCGTTCTTGTTTAGCGGCTTGGCGTTCCGTTTTCCGTTCCGCTTCCGCCTGACGCTCCGCTTCTTTTTCAGCCGCCTTCTGCTGCTTCGCCTCATCGGATTCATCGCCCGCCAAACCAAACGTCGCGCGGTTCAATAATCCCCGATCACCTTGATCTTCTTTTCTTGCGCGCTTCTCCGCAGCCTTTCGATCTTTTTCGGCTTGCTTCGCCTCACGTTCTTGAGCCTTACGATCGACTTCAGCGGGATCTTCCTCGCCACCAACCAAGCCGAACGTCGCCTTGTTCGCGATGTTCGAGGTCGAAGCGCAACCCACCGCGACAAGCGCGACTGCGACCAGCCAAACCGCCATCCATTTTCGTATCGGCATCATGTTCATTCGTTTCGTCCCCGATTTACGAGTTGTACTTCCGCAGCAAATCATCCAGCGCCTCACGAAGCATCACCGCCTCGCCCACGCCCTTACGCTTCGCCAACCGCGACAAGCCATACAACTGACCCTGCGCATAATGGCTCGTCTTCGTCACCATCTTTTCTTCCCGCGCCAGACACACCTTATTCCGGCCGCCCACTTTCGCGCGGTACAACGCCTCACTCGCCTTACGCATCAAGATTGGCGGATCCGAGCTATCGTCCGGACTGCTCGCCAAGCCCGCACTTACACCAACCCGCAATTCTAGCGTTCGATCACCCACCTCGACAACACGCGTCTTCGTGAACGATGCCCGCGCGGCCTCCAGCAACAAGAACGCTTCCTCTTTCTCCAAGCCGGGCAACAACACCGCGAACGCATCGCCGCCATACCGGTGCACCGAACCACGCTCATCAGCCGCAGCAGCCAAGTGCGTCGACAACCCAGCAATCACCGCATCGCCCACATCCCGGCCATGTTCATCGTTCGTCTTCCCAAACCAATCGATATCGAACAACCCCACCGATAAGACGCCATCAGCGCCATGGTTGTTCAAAACGCCCGCCAATTGACCCATAAATTCCTCATGCGCCTGCGGATTCTTCACCGTCGCGGGACTCATGGCAGCAGTATTTTTGGCGATATGAGCCATAGCACTCATAATATAAGATTCAAAACATACATATGTCAACACGGGTATGCACACTTGAAATAGTCGAAAAGAGCAATAACTTGCCATATTAAGCGATAGGTGCGAGGTCACACAACAATGTGATGTGTCGATATTCTTATATTTATTGCTAATAAAAGAGAATTCATCGTTCCCAAATATATGGTGTACTATGGGCAGCATCCACAATGCCTGGGGATGTGCCTAAATTGTAGGTCACCGAACGTCTAAACTCTTGCGAACAACGGATTTATGTGGCACTATTCGCGTGGGTTACGTCCTGCGTGCAACGCTGTGCGCGGTGAATGGATACCTCAATCAAGCGGGTGTGCGAGTGCACAAGGGGAATTGGGCTTGAACGGTGAAATAAATTGATGGACGGTGATCGCTATGTCGAACTAACCTTCAAAATCGTTCCTGAAGACGACCAATACTCCGCGCACTGCATCGAATTGGGTATTGCGAGTTGCGGCGATTCAATCGACGAAGCAGATGAAAACATCTTGGAAGCCGTAGACGTGCATCTCCAGACTCTGATGGACATCGGCGAACTGAACCGTTTTCTAAAAGATCACGGTGTAAGCATCAAGACATACCGCACGCCGAAACGGAGTCTGCCTGCTCGAAAAGTTCAAGTTTCGCTGGGAGAATGGGCACAGCGATCCCGGGTTGCCGTGCCGCATTAAATGCCACGCCGCTATTCAAGCCGGGAAGTATTAAAAGCACTGACCAATCTGGGCTTCGAGAAAAAGCGTAAGACCCCTGGTAGCCATCAAACCCTCGTCCGCGTGGAGGGGAATGAAACACCTCGCACTGTCACGGTCGTTCTCGGGAAGAAGCAGATTCCACCCGGCACATTCAAGAGTATTCTGCGACAAGCTGGAATTTCTCAGGACCAATTCGAGAACGCTTTAGACGCGTGACCTAATCAAGGTCGCTGCACCGCGCCTCGCTTCATTGCGCAAACATCCCGTTCAGCTCAGCATTCGACATTGCGCCTTTGAGGACGTCGAACGATCCCGTCCGCATTATTTCCTGAGCGGATAGCAAGAGTTGCCCGTAGGCTTGACGGGCGAAGGCGCTGCCGACGCTGATGCGGCGGACGCCCATGTCGGCGAGTAAGGCCATATCGATATTCGCTCCGCCAGCGAGGCCGACGATGACATTCACCGGCTTATCGACTGATTCGACCAATGTGCGAATCTCAGATTCTTCTTTCAATCCCGGCGCATAGAGACAATCCGCCCCGGCTTCCTGATAGGCCTGCAACCGGCGAATGACGTCGTCGAGATCGGGTTGTCCGACCAAGTAGTTTTCGGCTCGTGCAGTCAATACAAAATCGTTGGGCAATGCGCGCGCCGCTTCGGCTGCGGCACGTATTCGATCGGTCGCGTGTTCAAGATCATACAACGGCTTGCTCGCATCGTACGTCGAATCTTCTATAGAGCCACCCGCGAGCCCGATCCCCGCCGCCATTCGGATTGTTTCTGCAGCGACTTCAGGTTCCGCACCGAATCCATTTTCGAGATCGGCGCTAACGGGCAGGTCCGTTCCGTAAACTATATCCGCCGCATTACCAAGCACGGCAGCGCGTCCCGGCGTATTGTCCCGCTTGCCGATCGAGAACGCGAAGCCCGCACTCGTCGTTGCGATGGCCTCGCACCCGGCCGCAGCCAGTAAACATGCAGAACCCGCGTCCCAAGCATTCGCGACGATGAACGGTTGATTACGTTCGTGAAGCGCTCGAAACGCTGCGCCTTTTTCAGCTTGCGTTGTCATTTCTGCTCGCCTCCCCTTTCACCAGAATCATCGACCCGTGCATGAGGCTTAGTAACCACGCCGGAATCAAAAAAACGCTCCCAAACTCAAGCCAGTAGCGAATCGAGCCCACAATCAAACTTGGAGTTCCGATTAGCGCCGTGGCCGCGAAAAGGAACGGAACAATCAATCCCGCGCGCTGAAATCTAGACGCTCCCGGCCGCAGAAAATAGACCGTAAACCCCCAGGCCAATAACGCCGACTCCGCGAATATCGCGCCCCATTTCACGCGCGTCCATATGTTGAGTTCACGCATGATCTCTGCCGGGATATCGCTCGCCGTCTCGAACCCCGTGAGGCGGAGCAGTTGACTGTTCTCGAACACATCGCCTACGAGCATGATCGTCGCGAGGATCGCACCGACACCCACGACACCGAACCCGTTCCAAAATCGTCGGCCCCGGTTCAACGTCCAAACGAAAATCGCAAGCGCACCGAAGAACGAGCTGTACGCGACCATGAATCCAAAGTCCCAACGATTGACCGCGTCGACGATTTCGCGGCGGTTGATACCGTTCGGGTCGCTCGACGGGCCAAGGACCGCGAAGACTTCGTCCGCATCCTTCGCAAGTTCGAACCAGAGGATTGAATTCGTGAATTTCGAAGCGTGACCGCTCGTGGCGGGTGTAGGCACCGCGCCCGGCACTACGAACATCACGGCAGCGGTAATAACGGTCGCAACACCGGTCAGCATAACGGCGAGCGCGGCTAGTCGAACGTTGCTCAATTAGCGAACTCGGCTCATTGTGAGAGATACCATGTGACTACCTCCGGCCCGAAGAAGAGAAACAGCATTCCGCCGCCTGCGAGGAATGGTCCAAACGGGAGGTAATGTCCTTCCAACGTGATGCCGTCGTCCGAATCGTATTCACTGGGCCGCATATCAGGAACTGGCGTCGGGTCTATGACGACTTCCAAAACCTCCGGTGCGTCCTCAGATTCAACCTGTTCCGACTCTTCATGATCGTCGTTTTTCGACGGCATGAATTTCGGCGCAAGGAGAATGAACGGTCCACCGATGAGCAATGCCAACCACGACGCTGCCATCAACGTACCAATAGCTCCCTGCCATCCCAGAAACGCGCCCAACATCGCGAGCAGTTTCACGTCGCCAAATCCCATGCCGGGCTTCTTCAACATCAACACGGTGATCCGGTCCATCGTCAATATGATGCCACCGCCGAGCGCAGCACCCGCCACCGCATCCCAAATCCGGTCGACGCGCAGCCCGGTGTCCGGCATCCACCACGCCAACACCGCCGCCGCGATACCAAGCGGAATCCCCGGAATCGATATCTCGTCGGGAATCGTCCAATCAATAACATCTTGAACCGTGACGATGACCAGCCCCGCACAAAAGAACATGTAAATCGGAGTCGCAATCGAATAACCGAATTTCAGATAAACGCACAAGAACAGCACGCCTGTAATCGCTTCGACGAGGGGATACTGCCAATGGATGGGCAGTCCGCAACCCCGGCACTTCGCTCGCAGAATGATCCAACTGATGATGGGAATGTTGTCGTACCAGGCGATGTACGTTTTGCAACGCGGACACCGCGACGCGGGCCGGACAACGGAAAGTCCCAACGGCCAGCGCGCAATACACACGTTGGCAAAACTACCGACCACCGCGCCAAACACAAACGCGACGGCCATAAAGAATTGGTGGAACAGTTCTAAATCTTGAGAAAGCGGCACGCGCGAAAGTATGCGCGACCGCTCGCGTAGGTGCAAGGCAAAAACAAAAAAAAGGGCCGCGCGACATTTGCCGCACGGCCCTGAATTGATCGTCTTGGGAAGTTGGACTTAGAAACCGCCCATGCCACCCATACCGCCCATTCCACCCATGCCGCCCATTCCACCCATGTCGCCGCCTGGAGGGCCACCGGCGTGTGCAGGTTCTTCCGGTTCCGGCAAGTCGGTGATCAAGCAGTCGGTCGTGATGAATGCACCAACGACACTGACGGCGTTCTGCAATGCCGTGCGAATTACTTTCGCGGGGTCGATGACACCGTTCGCAGCGAGATCCTCTATTTCACCCGTCGCGGCGTTCAAGCCAAAACCGGGTTTCGACGTCTCCACTTCGCTGACTTTGACGTTGCCTTCGTATCCCGCGTTCTCCGCGATCTGCGCAAGCGGCGCACCCAACGCCTTCATGACGATTTGCACGCCAATGGCTTCATCGCCTTCTAGCGACAACTTCGACAACGCCTTGCGCGCACTCAACAACGCCACACCGCCGCCGGGAACATATCCTTCTTCGATAGCCGCGCGCGTCGCACTCAACGCGTCTTCGGTCCGTGCTTTCTTTTCTTTCAATGCGATTTCCGTCGGCGCGCCAACACGAATCACCGCAACACCACCGGCCAATTTCGCCAACCGTTCTTGCAGTTTTTCGCGATCGTAATCCGACGTGGTTGCATCGATATTCTTGCGAATCTGTTCGCAACGGCCCAAGATTTCTTTCTTCTTGCCGCCACCTTCGATGATTGTCGTATCGTCTTTGGTAATGATGATGTGCTTCGCGTGGCCCAGGTCTTTGAGCTCGATGCTCTCAAGCTTGGTGCCCAATTCTTCACTGATATAGGTGCCGCCAGTCAGAATGGCGATATCCCGCAGCATTTCCTTACGACGATCACCGAATGCCGGCGCCTTAACCGCAGCGACCTTCAACGAACCACGAAGCCGGTTCACCACCAACGTGGCCAACGCTTCGCCATCGATGTCTTCCGCGATAATCAGAAGCGGTTTGCCCGTCTGCGCCAACGCCTGCAACAACGGCAACAGATCCTGCATCGAGCTGATCTTCTTTTCGTTGATCAACACATAGCAATCATCTAGCGCCGCAGTCATCGTCGCCGGGTCGGTTACGAAATACGGGGACAAGAAGCCGCGGTCGAACTGCATGCCGTCGACCTGGTCCATTTCCGTCTCAAGGCCCTTGCCCTCTTCAATCGTCACCACGCCATCTTCACCAACCGTGTCAATAGCACTCGCGATCATCTCGCCGATATCCGTATCGCCGTTCGCAGAGATTGTGGCGATCTTCGCGCAGTCATCACGACCCTTAACTTTCTTCGCCGATTTAGAGACCGTGTCCAACACGACCGCCAAAGCCTTTTCCATGCCCCGCTTCATGTACATCGGGTTCGCGCCAGCGGTCACATGTCGGAAACCTTCGTGCAACATCGCCTGGCCGAGTACCGTAGCGGTCGTCGTGCCGTCTCCGGCCACGTCGTTCGTCTTAGTCGATGCTTCGCGAAGCATCCGCGCACCCATATTTTCATAGGGGTCGGGCAGATCGACTTCTTTCGCTACAGACACACCATCTTTCGTGATAGACGGCGCACCAAACGATTTTTCGATCAATACATTTCGGCCTCTTGGCCCCAAGGTCGCTTTGACAGCGTTTGCCAGCACATCAGCGCCGCGAATGAGCGAGCTCCGAGCTTCCTGGTCAAACGACAATTGCTTTGGCATGTTGGATCTCCTTTAAGTGGGGCGGTTTAGAAGGCCTCGCCCGATGGCCACCAGTAGCAAGTAGTGTTAGCACTCTATTTGATCGAGTGCTAACAGATAAAGTCTAACAAAACTACGCAAACCCTGTCAAGGATTCAATGCCAACCGCCCATCCAAATCCCTTGAGCCAACCGACCTGGAAATGCCATAACGTTTCTGCCTGCCCAACTCACTGAAAAACCCTCAAAAGGAGTGGATTTGAAACCACGAAACCCGGAATATCGAGCCGCAATTGAGACCGTCTTCGCAGCCGCGCCATTTATCCAGCATTTGGGAGTAGTTTTATCCGATTGCGGTCCCGGCTGGTGCGAGACC
>JAJDAB010000658.1 GCA_029262095.1 Candidatus Hydrogenedentota bacterium | reverse complement strand
AATCGCAAACGATGATGTTGTTATCGCGGGAATACTCCTAGAGAGCGGCGCGAGCATGCTGGCACAAGGGTCCGGCGGGGCAAACGCAATCGTAGCGGCTCACAATAGGGGCTATGCGCCGATGATCGAATTGTTGGCATCATACCTGTCGAATGTGAACGGCGTTTAGTAGCAAGCGCCAATTCGATGGACGCCTTGCTACAACGCTAACGTGGCGAGAACATCAATCCATGCGCGATTGCAAGGAAACTCACTCGGGTATCGAATGAATTTCACGTGGCCATCCATGTACAGGACATTGGCACCACCAGGCACATGATTGAAATCCGACGCACGGCGCGACACGCGGTCAAACATAATCGGAATCTCAGATTCAGCGATCACGCTGGCCGCGGGTTGATCGATGTCCGTGATAAAAAACCGCTCGATGCCGTCACGTAGCCGAAAGACTTCTTGATCCTCGCCGTTGTCGTCGAGGAAACTCCAACTGGACGTCAAATTTTCGATGGGTCCAAATTTCAGTTGCTGTTCAAACGCTTGAACAAACGCGGGTGAAGCATCACCGGTCGCGGGATCCAACATGACCGCGGGCCTGAACGTCCAGCCCAGATAGTGGTAGGACAACGCATCGAACAAACATGGATTCGTCGGACCGTTTGAATCGCCACCAGTCTTCCAACGACCGGCATCGATCTCCGACATCCCATCGCTGTCCGACGGGCAGGCCAGGATTCGCACATCGGTCAGATATTCAGGGAAGACCGCGCGCCCCTCGAAGGTCAGCCAACCGGGGTTGCGCTGATCACAACCGGGGCCAACCAACGTTTGTACGGAAGGAAACACACCATTAGCTTCGTTGGAATACATGCGAAACACGAGGCCCAATTGCCGCAGGTTACTCGCGCAGGAAACTCGGCGTGCCGCCTCGCGAGCACGGGACAATGCCGGCAGAAGCATCCCCGCAAGAATGCTGATAATCGCAATCACAACCAACAGTTCAATCAACGTGAACCCGTTGGTTCTGTCAGTGTATGTCCGTTTTTGCTTCATCACGCTCGCTCAGCACACTAAGTAGCGTAACAGACTCGCCCAAAATGGACGAGGCAGCACGTCCTACCGATACGATTCCCACTCCGGCTCGTTCTCAAAAAGCCAGCGGTAGTATTCGTGCTGTTTGAGTTTTGTTGCAGCCGATTCGTCAATGATGACAGTGCATTTGGGATGGAGTTGCATCGCCGACGCGCTGATCATTGATGTCACGGGGCCTTCAACGGCCTCAGCGATGATTCCCGCCTTGGCTTCACCAGTGGCGAGCAAGATGCAGCGCCGCGCGTCGAGGATTGTACCAACCCCCATCGTGATTGCACGGCGCGGCATGTCCTCAGGGTTGTCGAAAAGCGGGCTATTCTGTGCGATCGTTTGCGGCGTCAGTGCTTTTGCGCGCGTTCGCGAATACATCGCAGAAAGCGGTTCGTTGAAGCCAATATGGCCGGTATTGCCGATCCCGAGAATTTGCAAATCAATGCCGCCACAGTCAGAGATTCGCCGTTCATAGTCTGCGCACTCTGTATCGATTTCGTCCGCTACACCGTTCGGGAGATGCGTGTTTGCGAGGTCAACATCGACTTGGTCGAACAGATGCTCGTTCATGTAGTGCCGGTAGGAGTGTTTGTCCTCTGCCGGTAGACCAACGTATTCATCCAGATTGAACGTGTGAACGTTCGCGAAACTGACGCCGTCTTCCGTGTGCAACCGCACGAGTCGGGTATAGAGGCGTTCCATTGTTCGCCCGGTAGCCAGGCCAAGCACGAGGTTTGGTTTTGCGCGAACGGCGTCGGCGATAACGTTAGCGACGAGACCGGCGGCCGCGTCTGAATCGGGTAGGATTATGACTTCCATGTTTTGGCGTATTCCTTAGAGAGATTTGAACGGCGAATTATACCAGTGCGTAGCACGGTGCAGAAATGGTCTGCACCGAATGTTGCCTATCATACGAACTAAACCCTAACCTTCTCCGCAAGGGGAGGGATTCTAGACCTTTGGCCCACGCCCGATATTCAACACATATCGCCGTATTTGATCGGCTCCCCATCGGCTTGCCATTAGGTATAATGGCGGGGTAGGACACCGGCGTACCCCTGGCAATAGTTTCGACGGAGCATGCGCAATGAGAATCCCTTTAATCATAGCAATGTCGATTTCCGGCGTAGCATTCTCAGCGGAATTGGAACTGACCATTGTTGACCTCGAATCGGGCGCACCCGTCGGCCAGACAAAGGTGGACGCGAGTATCGATGGCAGCCAATCGGGACTTGTGACCGGCGGAAACGGAATTGGCGTTATTCCGTTACCCGCTGCAGGCGTCGAATACGACTTGGCGGTGACGGCGGTCGCCGACGGCTACGTCCCGACGATGGTTCGTTGGGAAGTCTCGAAGATGAAATTGCCGGAAACATACACACTTCGGCTGGAACGGGGCACGGCGATATCGGGCTCGGTCGCATACGAGGACGGCGAACTGATTCCTGGGGCTTCGGTGCGGTTGTTTGTCGGTGGGAGTCGTGACGGGATTGTGCAAGCCGCAATCACAGACCTCGAAATCATCACTGATGACGAAGGCCGGTGGCGTTGCGAGCTAGTGCCCAAGTCGCTGGCTAAACTGCAAGTACGCGTGACGCCGCCGGGCAAACGGCGCGTACGAAGTATTACGTTTTCGGAAGGCGGTGAATTCAAAATTGCGCCCTTGCGAGACGGCACGGCGCGTATAGAAATATCGCGCCGCTATTCGCTCGCGGGTTCAGTGCACGACCATGCTGGAAAACCCGTCGCCGGTGCACAGTTAGTGGCATGGCCGGTTTCCGGCACATCATCAGCCGGAAGTTTCGTTCAAAGCGAACAAGATGGATCGTTTTTGTTCGAAAACGTGCGGGCAGAACGGATGATGATCTCGACCGTGAAAGACGGGATGGCCCCGGACATGACTGCCGCAACGCC
>JAJDAB010000657.1 GCA_029262095.1 Candidatus Hydrogenedentota bacterium | reverse complement strand
CCTATTCGTCTTCGGTTTTCGATGCGTCCGAATCGATAGAACCCGCGGCGCCCGGCGATTGGTCAAACTATGCCCGGGCGGCGATTCAGGCGCTGAATAATGACATGGACATGAGCGGCGCGCCGGGCATGGATGTACTGATCACGTCCGATCTTCCAGCCGCATCGGGACTCAGTTCCTCGACTGCGGTCGTTATCGCGACGGCGTTAGCCTATCTCTCCTGCAGTGATCGGCCACTAATCGACGATGCCGATCGCACAACGCTCGCTCACACTCTTGCGATAGGCGAACGATTCATCGGCACGCAGAGCGGCGGCATGGACCAAGCAGCCATCTTGTTGGGCAAGGAAAACCACGCGCTCAAAATCGATTTCGACCCGCTGCATTACGAACCGATTGCTATCCCGGACGACTTTTCAATTGTGGTTTGCAACTCGGGTGTCATCGCGAACAAAGGTGGAAGCGCGCAATCCGCCTATAACCGTGGACCGGCATTGTGCGGACTCGTACGCGCTTTGGTCGAGCATCATGCGCAACAAGAATTCGGCGACGAAATCGAATTCGCAACGTTGGGCGAGATATGGAGCGGACCGCTCTGCCTTACGCATAACGAGGCTGCGGAATTGTTTGAAGGCGCAATTACCCAGGAACGCTATTCGATCTCCGAGGTCGCGGCTGCTTTGGCTTTGGACGAAAAGAGTGTCCACGAACAGTGGCTCGCCGGAACGCCAAACGTTGAAGATGGTTTGCCGCTTCAAGCGTGGTCACGCCACCAGTATCAAGAATTTCGACGGGTGGAGCGCGCCCGGGACGCATTGTTGTGTGCCGATGGCCCGGCAGCGGGTCAGCTCATGACTGAATCCCACAAGAGTTGTGCGCTGGACCTCGGAGTCTCGACGCCGGAGCTGGATGCCTTGGTTGACGCTGCGATGAAGTGCGGAGCCCTCGGCGCTCGGTTGACAGGCGCCGGTTTTGGGGGCTGTACCGTCAATCTGGTCCAGAAAGACCACACGCAAACGTTCCGAGAAGCCGTGTGGAATCACCATTTCGCTAACGGCCCGGGCAAAGCGGCGGGATTTGAATCGCCTGAAGACGCAATCTTTGAGGTTATTGCGTCAAACGGGGCTACATACCTGTAGGTTGGGCCAGCGCCGTGTTCTTGAGCATCGCTAGGCGTGTTACATACAATAGCGATAATCGAGGTTTGCGAACTAAATCCAGTTCTCAGGCCCATCGTCGACCAGACACTGAGGGATTACACCGTGGCTAAGTTTGCCTACAATGCCATCGACCAGGCTGGCAAAGAGACATACGGCGTCGTTGAAGGCGACACTCAAGCGGACGCGCTCAACGAACTGAGTCGGTTGGGTCTCTATCCGACCGAAGTTCGACCCGCCAACATCACCGACGATTGGCGAGTGGGTCGCCGCGATGCGATTGTAGCGAAACAGGCGCAGGATGAACGCGTACAAGCACGCGCTAAAAAGCGTCATCACCGCCAACGGCTTGTCGTGCGCTATCAAGATGGCCGAACGCTCTATGGCGTAAGTTTCGCGCTAAACCTGAAAGACTCCGGATTTCATCTCGATGAAACAGATGCGAAAGGCGTCACCACGAGTGAATCGATTCAGGTGGAGTTTTCCGATCTCAAGGCGGTTTTCTATGTAAAGAGCTTCGACGGCAAATTTGATAAGACTGAACAATTCCGGGAATGGGCTCCCGAAGGCTCCGAAGTGGTACTCGAATTTACCGACGGCGAATCCATCCACGGTTTTACCCAGCACCCGTATAACCCTCACGACGTACGCTTCTATCTAATCCCGATTGAACAGGACACGAACAACATTAGTATTTTGGTGGAAGCCAAGGCGCTAAAAGGGGTTTACACGCCGGAACAGCACAAAGCTAAGAAAAAAGAGGAAAAGGCGCAACGCCAACAGCAGCGAGGCGCAGATGTCACCCAAGAAGAAACGATGGGAGACTTTTACTTCGAGACGCGGAACTACAAAGCAGCCCAAGAACAATACGAAATCGCGCTAACGCAATTCCCGCAATCACACCGGTTGCGCAAGAAGAAACTTGCGGCATTCTTCAATATTGGTGTACAACACATTAAACAGCGGAACTATCCGGATGCGTTAGAAGTCATTGAAGAAGTGCTTCGCCTGGATCCCGGAAATAGCCATGCTCAAAAGAAAGTGCACCAACTTCGCAAAATTGTTGCGAAGAGCAAGAAATCGTAGATCATTCGGCTACTCGTTGCCTTGAAGCGATTTCGATTGATGACAATGGTAAGCGGCTGCGGCGTCGGGCTGCTGGGCCCGCTCGGATAGGAGTGAGGCGATACTTGGGGGCGTTTCGGCCGGCTGCGCCGGAAACGCACTATCGCACAACAACTGTTTATGCGTATCGGAATCGTTGCCGATTTGCACTCTAATTTGGAAGCGACGAACGCTATCTTCGCGGAACTGGATAAGCGTTCGCCGGACCATATCGTCTGCCTGGGCGATCTAACCGGCTACAATTCAAATCCAAACGAAGTCGTCGATATTATTCGTGGGCGTGAAATCCCGTCGTTGATGGGCAATCATGATGCCGCCTGTTGCGGACAGGAAGATCCTTGGTTTTTCCGCGCTGCTGCGAAGCAAGTGATCGAATGGCAGTTTGAAGAACTTCGCGACGACAATAAGCGTTGGCTTGCGAACTTGCCGGAGCAGATCGTATTCAAGAAATTTTGCCTTGGCGTGCATGGATCGCCCAGCAGCCGAGACGATTACATTATTGACTGGTTGGACGCGATGCGACAGATGGAATATTTAAACGGGCGCGACGTTTCAGTCTGCTTTTTTGGCCATAGCCATCGCCCGTCATTCTTCAGCGAAAAGGGCAATACGGCGACCAACTCATCCAATGTACGCCAACTTCAAAAGAGCAACCGATATTTCATTAACCCCGGCGCCGTGGGCCAACCGCGTGATCGCGATCCGCGTGCCGCGGCCGGACTGTTCGACGTGGAAAAAATGGAGTTTGAATTTATTCGGGTCGACTACGATATTGACGCCACGCAGCGAAAGATCATGCAGGCAGGCCTCCCCGCCGAATTGGCCCGGCGTCTTTCCAAGGGAAAATAAGTCGCGCAACATGAACGTGCGCGAACAAATCGAGCAGCGGGAGCGAGAATACCTCAGCGCCCACGCCGCTAAAGTTGGCGACTCACAGGGACGCGCTCACCCGGAAGAAGAGCACGTATTCCGTACCGCCTATCAACGTGATCGGGATCGCATTCTCCACACGAAAGCGTTCCGTCGGCTCAAACGGAAAACACAAGTCTTCGTCGCTCCGACCGGCGATCACCTGCGCACGCGGCTCACACACACACTCGAAGTCGCGCAGATTGCGCGAACGGCAGCACGCGCACTCGATCTGAATGAAGATTTGGCCGAAGCCATCGCAATGGGTCACGATCTCGGGCATACGCCGTTTGGGCACGCCGGCGAAAGCGTGCTCAATGAAGTATGCGAGGAGGGCTTTCGCCATTTTGAACAGAGCTTGCGCGTGGTCGACACGCTCGAATCCACACGGCGCGGTCGTGGCCTTAATCTCACCCAAGAAGTTCGTGATGGCATTCTAAATCACTCCATGG
>JAJDAB010000656.1 GCA_029262095.1 Candidatus Hydrogenedentota bacterium | reverse complement strand
CCCGCGAAGGCGCGGAGTCCTATCTGGGAATTACGCATGCGGGCTTCCCAAACTTTTTCATGATGTATGGCCCGAACACGAATCTCGGCCACAACTCCATCGTGGTGATGATCGAGGCGCAAACTCGCTACATCCTTTCGTGTTTACAAGCGTTGGACGATAAATCCGCACGGTGGTTAGATGTTAAACCGGAAATTCAACGGCGATTCAACGACGAGATGCAAACGCGGTTGCAGGAGTCTGCGTGGGCCGCGGTCGACGAAAGTTGGTACAAGGATGACCGCGGCAAGATCACGAACAACTGGGCGGGGCGCACAACGGAGTACCGCCGACGCACGAAGGCGATGAACCCGTCAGATTACGAGTTCGCGTAGCCCACCAACTCACCGTCATTCCCCTCGGAGGCGAACGATCCAATAATGCACGCGCATGTATCCTCTCTATAGTCATGCCCGCGAAGGCGGGCACCCAGCGTTTCTATCAGTGGATCGCGCTCGCCTACTGGATACCCGCTTTCGCGGGCATGACCGGGAGCGGAGATGATGATTCAGGCGAAGCCCCGAAATTTTTGGCCTCGCCGCCCGACAAATATTGCTACAATCCGAGACTTGGGTTCGGCTTTGGATTTTAATAGGGAGAGTGTCATGTCAGTACTGACGCAACGCACGCGCGTTCTTACCGTGTGGGTCCTTACATTGGTGTTATCTCAGGGCGTGCTCGCGCAGGGGCCGTTATCGAAGGCCAATCTCAACGTCGATGGCAAGCGCATCTCGAACGCAGACGAAGAATCCGGGAACTGGCTGGCGCACGGACGAACGTATAGCGAGCAGCGTTTCTCTCCGCTCAAGAACATCAATGCCGACAACGTGAAAGACCTAGGTCTCGCTTGGTCGTTTTCCACGGACTCGGGCCGCGGACATGAGGCCTCGCCGATCGTTGTGGACGGCGCGATGTTCATTACGTTGCCTTGGAGCATTGTAATCGCGCTCGATGCGAAGACGGGTGACGAGTTGTGGCGGTACGACCCACTCGTCCCGCGTAGTTGGGGACGCAACGCGTGCTGCGACGTCGTGAATCGCGGTGTGGCAGTATGGAAAGGCTTCGTCTATTTCGGGTCGTTGGACGGACGGCTCATCTCGCTCGATGCGAAGACCGGCGAACTCGTTTGGGAAAAACAGACGACAGACAAGGACCGTCCTTACACCATCACGGGCGCGCCGCGTATCGTGAAGGACAAAGTCATCATTGGGAACGGCGGCGCAGAGCTGGGTGTACGTGGTTACATCACGGCGTACGATGCGATCTCCGGCGATCTGGTCTGGCGCTTTTTCACCGTGCCGGGCGATCCGTCCAAGCCGTTCGAGCACCCCGAACTGGAAGAAGCGGCAAAGACGTGGAACGGCGAATGGTGGGAAATCGGCGGCGGCGGTACCGCTTGGGATTCGATGGCATATGACCCGGAGTTGGACACCTTGTACGTCGGCACGGGAAATGGCTCGCCGTGGAATCGCGAACTGCGCAGCCCCGGCGGCGGCGACAATTTGTACTTATCTTCAATCCTCGCAATGAATCCGGATACGGGCCGGTTGAAATGGCACTATCAGACGACGCCCATGGACAATTGGGACTACACCGCGACGCAACACATCATCCTCGCTGACCTGCCAATCGATGGCAAGGAGCGGAAGGTCTTGATGCAAGCGCCTAAGAATGGATTCTTCTACGTGTTGGATCGCGAAACCGGCGAACTCTTGTCGGCGGACACGTATGTGGATATCAATTGGGCATCGCACGTGGATATGAAGACGGGGCGGCCCGTGGAAACTGGTGGTGGCGATTACCAGAGCGGATTCAAAGTCGTGCTCCCCTCCCCCACTGGCGGCCACAATTGGCACCCAATGACCTACAGTCCGGACACGCAACTCGTGTACATCCCGGCGATTCTCGAACCATTTCCGTTTATGCACCAACCTGACTTTAAGTATCAGAAAGGTGCGTGGAATCTCGGAGTGGATTTCCCGAAATCGGTGGCTTTCGCAATTCAATCGAAGGCGCCGGCACCAGAAACATCGGGCCATCTTAAGGCCTGGAACCCGGTCAAGAAGAAAGAGGTCTGGCGTGTGGTCCATCCGACGATGGCAAACGGAGGCATCTTATCTACGGCGGGCAACCTCGTTTTTCAAGGGACCGGTGACGGTCGATTCGTAGCATACGCTGCTGATTCCGGCGACAAGTTGTGGGAAGTGAAGACAAATTTGGGCATCGTTGCGCCACCGATCTCGTATTCGGTTGACGGCGATCAATACATCGCAGTGCTCGCGGGTTGGGGCGGCGTGCCCAGCATCATCGGCGGCGATGTGGCGCATGCATCCGCCGCTAAGTTCGCGAACTTCGGACAAATGATGGCGTTCAAGATCGAAGGCAGTACGGCCATGCCCGAAATCGCCGCGAAACGCATCACAATGATTCCGCAACCGCCAGTAAGTTCCGCGTCGTCGGCAACGGTCATTCAGGGGCAGAACCTCTATCACCAATATTGTTTCCAGTGCCACGGATCATTGGCCGTTTCGGCTGGTGTCGTGTCCGACCTCCGATACTCGACCAAGGTCGTCCACGAGAATTTCAAGAAGATCGTTCTTGAAGGGATGCTTGAAGGCGCCGGCATGGCACGCTTCGACGACTTGATATCGGAGGAAGACGCCGAGGCGCTTCACGCGTACATCATCTTCCGGGCCAATCAAGATCGCACGGCGATGCTGGAAGCGGAGAATCAGTAGCGTGCGATATCAAGACGCGACGCTACCGGAGGGTGCGGTAAAAACCGGATCGACACCCAGCATGACAAACGATACGGTCGTGCCGGGAATCCTGCGCAGGCACCTCACGCCAAAGGGAAAACACGGATTGATCGTGGTCGAGGAGGGCGCGCTACAATTCATCTGGGAAGATGACAATGCGAACATCCTCGATGCCGCCCCGGACCATCCAATCGTCATTTTCCCCGAACGCTATCATCACGTCGAACTCGCGGAACCGGTCCGGTTCCGCGTGGAGTTTTATGTGACGCCGGATTCGGATGCCTCGACTGCACCCGATGAAGACTCTGAGGAGCGGCCTGGAGAAGCATTTACCTAAGTTTTGTGGACGATTCACCGGAATTCTATCCTGGCTATCCCATTGAACGCGAGCGGCACATGGCGGCTACGATCAGTGGAAGCCGAAAGATTCCTTGCAGGATGCGCTGTGGCGATCTATTATGTATTTGGCGTAGAAACAGGGGCGAATTGCCTCAAAGAGGAGCAGGACCATGAAGAAACATTTACTGACCATATTGGTGATGGGTTTAGCCGTTTGTTTGACCGGTTGCACGGATGAGGCAACGGACGAAGGCGGCGAAGCACCGGCTGAGGAAGCGGCGGGCGATGCCGCAGCGGCACCAGCGGCTGCGACTGAGGAAGCGGGTGATGCCGCAGCGATTACGATGGCGAAGTTGGACGGCGTTGAAGTCGAGGCCGGATGCGGCAAGTGCGCGTACAGCTTGGCCACCGAATGCATGCTGGCGATGAAAGTCGGGGACAAAGCGTATCTTGTCGATGGTACGGACATCATCAGCGACGACGTTGGTCTTTGTGGCGCGACGCGTCCGGCAAAAGTGACTGGTGAAGTGACGGATGATACACACTTCATGGCCAAGGTGTTCGAATTCACCGACGGCAAGTAGCCACACGTCCTAAACTCAATATTTGCAATACGTTACCACGCCAGACGCCCGTAGAGCGATTGGCGTGGTAACCTTTTAAGGTAAGTGGATGTAGTGACTTACGAGAATAGATGGGTTGGGATGGACTAATGGCGGACAGCTTTGCACAGACGTGGATTACGCTGCGCGGCGGCCGGAAGGCGAATGATCGCATTCGGCTGCGGCACGCGGACACCCACTCGCTCCGCCAGGACGACATCGCCAACACGCCGGTGCTTGATCCGGACGCCATTGAAGATGCGGGACTGGTCGTTCGCGTTACCGAAGGCGAAGCAGCCGCATTCGACAAACTGGTTGAACGCTATTCCGTCCGCATATTTGCCCATTTGTTTCGGCTTGTGCGTAATCGTGAGGAAGCGGAAGACCTTACGCAGGAAACTTTTCTTCGCGTCTATCGCAGCCTTGCGCGGTTCGATACGGCTCGACCGTTCCGCAGCTGGGTCTATAAGATTGCTAC
>JAJDAB010000655.1 GCA_029262095.1 Candidatus Hydrogenedentota bacterium | reverse complement strand
TAGGTCCGTCATTTCCATTTCATGTCCGCCGAGGCCGATACGAATTCCATCGAGCTCTAACATATCTTCGAGCGATTCAAGATAGTGGCCGACGCCGGTATACCGGGAAATGAATTCGGGCGCTTGATTGGGTGTGATGTTTGAGAGGACGTGATCGGCCGTGAACATGATGTCGTCGAGGCGCAGGCATATCTGGCCGGGGCAATGTCCGGGTGTGTGGTAGACGGTGAAGTCGCTGTCCGGCAACGGCCCGCGATGGATTACGAAGTCAACCGGCGCAGACTTAAACTCATCCTTAGACCATTTGTGCCGCCCCATTAATCCGGCGACCTGCTCCGCTGAAACACCCGCGCGGTCCAAATAGATCTGCAGATTCTTTGACGTCACAATGAGGCGTTCTTTGAAATTCTGCAGCACACTTACGTCGAGTGAGTGAATGCCGACTTGCGGTCGACCTTTTTCCAATACGTCGGTGACCCCGCCAAAATGATCGATGTGGCCGTGCGTGAGGATGACGCGTCCTATGTCGGATAACGTCACTTTTTCGCTGAATTCGTCGCGCAGGCTTTCGAAGCACTCGTCGAGCGTGCGGATTGAATCATCGTACCCGGAACCCGTGTCGATGAGGGTGACCGCGTCGTCCAGCACGAGGTAACAATTTGTGTAGTGGCCTGGAAACGCTTGTACGGGCAACCTATAGACGACAGTGCCGCTAGCCGATTCGTACCGGCGAAGGGTGGGGTCATTTTTCACGAGTGTTTCCTTTCAGTCTCACCGCTTAGCGCGCGTGCAAGCCGATTGGGATTAAGTGTCCTATTGTACCGAACCGCATGGCGCGCGGGCAATCGGTTCGGGTCGAGCTTTGACGCGGTGGTCCGTATAGTATGGCGCGACGAAGTAAAGGGAGATTCATGCGCGTTTATCTTATTCGACACGGTGAAACCGATTACAACCGCGAAGGCCGGATGCAGGGCCACGGCGAAGTACCCCTAAACGATCTAGGTATCGCGCAAGCAACGCGGCTGGCGCAACGGCTCGCGGGCGAATCGATCGATCATATTTACGCGAGCGACATTCGGCGAACTGTAATGACTGCTGCTGTCATTGCGTCGCACACCGGATCAAGCGTGACCTATGACGCAGGGTTTCGTGAACGCGATCCCGGCGAACTCACAGGTCAGACCTATGAGACGTGTATGGGTTTTTTTGATGACGAATCATTTGAACCGCCTGGCGGCGAGAGTGTGCCCGTGTTTCATGCGCGAGTCCGCGGCGCATTCGATGCCCTCGCGGAATCGGAAGGCGGTAATGGCCGTCGGCTTGCCGTCGTTAGTCACGGCATGGTGTGTATGGCGTTTCATCGAATTTTCACTCCAGAAGCCCTTGAGGGGCTGGACGACTTCACGAGCAAGAACGCATCTGTGTCTGTTCTCGACTACGACGGAAAATGGATCGCGGAGCAAGTGCTTGATGCTTCGCACCTCGACGGGATAGAGCTTCTCGAAACGCGTAGTTCCGGCGCGTAGTGTTACAAGGTTTGTAGTTCGCCTTCAGGCGGCAAGGCATTTACACGACACACCGCCTCAGAGTCGGAACTACAAACGGATTTACGCCAGAAGTTCCCGACGCACCTCGCCATGCACATCGGTCAGCCGGAAATCGCGGCCCTGATACCGATAGGTCAACCGTTCGTGGTTGAATCCCATCAGATGCATGATTGACGCCTGTAAATCGTGAACGTGAATGGGGGTCTCGGTGATGCGATATCCGAAATCGTCGGTCGCGCCGACTTGTGCGCCGGCGTTGACTCCGCCACCGGCCATCCACATCGTGAAACAGTGGGGGTGATGATCGCGCCCCAAGAATTTTGACCCGTCGCGTTCTTCATTCATCGGCGTGCGGCCAAATTCGCCGCCCCAAATGACGAGCGTATCTTCGAGCAAGCCGCGCTGTTTGAGATCTTTGATTAGTGCGGCGATCGGTTTGTCGGTTTGCTTACACTTCTGAGGCAGATGGTTGACGAGATCGGTGCCCATCCCTTCGCCGTGCAGATCCCAGCCCCAATCGAACAGCTGGACGTAACGCACGTCTTTTTCAATAAGCCTACGCGCCAATAGACAATTGTTCGCAAAGGACGATTTTCCGGGCGTGACGCCATACATCTCGCGAATGTCTTCGGGTTCATCTTCGATGTTCATTACTTCCGGCACGGAGAGTTGCATCCGGAACGCTAGCTCGTATTGGCTGATTCGCGTTTGAGTCTCTGGGTCGCCCGACTCTTCGTACTGCATCTCGTTCAGCTTATTTAGCGCGTCCAAACTGCTGCGCCTCACTTCACGATCCATTCCTTCCGGGTCGCTAAGAAATAGAACGGGATCGCCGCTCGTCCGGCATTGCACGCCCTGATGGACCGTGGGCAGAAACCCACTGCCCCAAACACTCTTGCCAGCGGAAGGCGTTTTGTCCCCTGAGACCAGCACGACAAACCCCGGCAAGTTTTCGTTCATGCTTCCAAGCCCGTACGTCATCCAGGAGCCCATCGAGGGACGTCCTGGTCGCGGAGAACCGGTGTACAACAACAATTGGGCGGGCGCGTGATTGAATTGGTCCGTATACATCGAGCGCACGATGCATAAGTCATCGGCGACCGTCGCCAGGTTTGGCAACAGGTCTACAATCCACGCGCCGCTTTCGCCGTGTTGTTGGAACGTGTGTGGCGACGCGAGCATTTTCGGATGGCCTTTGATGAACGCGAAGCGCTCGTTCTCCAAAAACTCTTCTGGACACAGTTTCCCGTTCCACTTGTCCAATTCCGGTTTGTAGTCAAACGTGTCGTGCTGCGATGGCGAACCGGCCATGTGCAAATAGATAATTCGCTTCGCCTTCGGTGCGAAATGCGGTCCGATCACGTTGCCTGCGATGTTCGCATACCCGTCCGCGGACAGCATCGATCCCAACGCTACGGCACCGATACCCGCGCCAAACTGGCCGAGAAAATTTCGCCGCGTGATATGTTCTACAAATTCGAGGTCTGGCGTCATTGCTGTTTACTCTTTCGTCAGGACTTCATCCATATTCAGGAGAACGTTGCCCACTACAGTGAGCGCCGCCAATCGCGCAACCTCGGCATTCGCCCGATTCAACGGTAACGGTTCCGTGGCCAACTTTGTGGCCGCGTCCGTGTCTTCGCGATAACGGTCGAGGTTCTCCTCGAACAAATCTACGAGCGTGGCTAACTCAGCGTGTTGTGGCTCGCGCGCCGTCGCTCGATAGAATCCGTATGTGATTGCCTTCTTTGCGCTATTTGGATTGGCGTCATACATGCGTCGTGCGAGCCCTTGCGCGGCTTCTACATAGACGGGATCATTCAATGTCACTAACGCCTGCAACGGCGTATTCGTCCGCAACCTGCGGCTCACGCAGACTTCGCGGGACGTCGCGTCGAACGACATCATCGACGGATATGGACTCGAACGCCGCCAAAACGTGTAGAGGCCCCTCCGATATTTATTCTCACCTTCGCTCAATTTCCATGGATCGCCGTTGTACACGACCTGCCATGTGCCATCTGGTTGATAGGGCATCACCGGCGGGCCGTACATCTCATCGCTGAGCAGTCCGCTAATCGACAGGGCTTGGTCTCGAATCGTCTCGGCTGATAATCGAAAGCGCGGGCCACGAGCAAGCAGACGGTTGTACTGGTCTCGTTCCCACGATTCCGGCGTGATTGTCGAGTCCTGCTGATAGGTCGCGGACATGACGATGGTCTTGCAAAGGCTCTTAAAGCTCCAGCCGGATTCGCGAAACTCGACTGCAAGCCAATCGAGCACGGCTTGATTGGAAGGCAATTCGCCTTGAGTGCCGAACTCCTCCGCCGTCTCTACAATGCCGATCCCAAAGAAGCGTTCCCAATACCGATTTACCGCCACGCGCGCGGTCAGCGGATTCTCGTCCGCCATCAACCATTCTGCGACGCCGAGCCGGTTTAACGGCGCGTTGTCCGGGACCAAATGAAATGCCGCAGGGGTCCCCGGCGAAACTTCCTCCGCCTGGTTGAGGAAACTGCCGCGAATCATTCGGCGCGTCACGCGCTGATCGTCCTCCGGCAATTCTTCTAGCACGGGCAGTTGTGGTGCAGATTCGTTGAATTTGTTGAGAATATCCTCGGCAAATTTCTTGCGTTTTTCCGCTTTCTCCAACGCCTTCTCATGATCGCCCGCGTCTTCATCGGAAGCCGGTGTGACCGAAGACTTCATAGCCTCTAGCGCTTCTTCGGCTTTCTCGAGTTGCTCCTTGAAGTGTGAATATTTTCTCTCTTGGTCTTCTTCGTGCAGGGGAAGGACAGGCGACTCGACCGGAAATGTATCCGCGTCCGCCGTTTGATTGAATAGCGCGAAGAACTGGTAATACTCGCGATGACTAATCGGATCGTACTTGTGTGTGTGGCACTGCACACAGGCCATGGTCGTTCCCATCCACACCTGCATCGTCGTGTTTACACGGTCAACCACGGCCGCCACACGAAATTCTTCATCGTCGGTGCCGCCTTCATCATTGGTGGCGGTGTTGCGGTGGAATGCGGTCGCGATGCGTTGATCGCGCGTTGGGTTATCCAATAAATCGCCAGCCAATTGTTCTCGCGTGAACTGGTCGTACGGCATATCGTCATTCAACGCGCGTATGACCCAATCGCGATACGGCCACATCGTGCGTGCGCGGTCTGCTTCATACCCCTTCGAATCCGCGTACCGGGCAAGGTCGAGCCAGACGCGCGCCCAATGCTCCCCGTACGCAGGTGACGCCAACAAGTCGTCAACAGCGCGCTCGAACGCTTCTGGTGATGGGTCGTTAGCGAACGCTTGCGCGGCCTTGGGCGTCGGCGGCAAGCCGGTCAGATCGAGATGAATGCGGCGATACAACGTTGCGGGGTCCGCTTGAGGCGCGGGCTCTAATCGTTCCTGTTCGAGCCGCGCAAGCACGATTCGATCGAGGTCGGAATTCGGCCACGCTTCGTTCTTCACCGATGGAATTGCAGGCGTTGTCGGGGCGGTGTACGACCAATGTGTCTCGTACTTCGCGCCTTGTTCAATCCAGCGTCGGACCAGTTCCTTCTCTCGGTCCGTCAATGTCTTCCCTGAATCTGGTGGCGGCATTCGCTTGTTCGAGTCGTCACTAGCGATGCGCCCGTACGCCTCCGATTGGTCTGGATCACCAGGTACAAAAGGAGCGATGCCGTCGGTATTGGGCGCAGTCGCCGTGGTGGAAAGGTCTAGCCGGGGCAGCGTGTCGCGGATTTCCTCGTCTGGCCCGTGGCATTTGAAGCAATTGTTCGACAGGATTTGGCGAATGTCACGATTGAACGAGATGGTCTCGTCCTGGGCCAACGCGTGCGCTGAAAGCGCGATGAGTGCCGCGAATAATATTGAAAACGCTTTCACAATTCCCATGTACCTTAGTGATTTCTGTGCCATTGCATTGATTTCCAAATGTCCCAACATGATACACGCCGCCGCATCATTTCACGTAGTTGCATATTCTACCTTATCGATTGATGCTATAGCCGCATATCAAACGGAGGTGAAGGCATGGACATGACACAACTCGAAGACGTTTCCTACGAGGTCGACAACGGCCTCGCATGGATCACCATCGACCGGCCCGAACGGTATAACGCATTTCGTGGCCGCACGGTCGACGAACTGATTCGCTGTTTCAAAGCGGCGTGGGCCGATAAGGCCGTCGGCGTTGTCGCGTTAACGGGGGCGGGGGAGAAGGCCTTCTGCGCGGGCGGCGACCAAAAGCAACGCAACGAAACTGGCGACTACGGTCCCACGGAAAGTGGATTGTTTGAAGTCGAGACTTTGCACCGGGTCATCCGCGACATTCCCAAGCCGGTCATCGCGGCGGTCAACGGCGTTGCAATCGGAGGTGGCCATGTCATTCACGTGATCTGCGATCTCACGGTCGCGGCAGACTCCGCACGCTTCGGACAAGCTGGCCCCAGGGTCGGATCGTTCGACGCCGGATTCGGCAGCGCCTACCTCGCCCGCATTATTGGCGACAAACGTGCTCGCGAAATCTGGTATTGCTGCCGCCAATATTCGGCCTCAGAAATGAAAGACTGGGGCCTCGTCAATGCGGTAGTGCCACTGGCGGAACTGCGCGACGAAGTGCGCCGCTGGGCCGATGATATGCTGGACAAGAGTCCGACCGCGCTTAAGGTATTGAAACATTCGTTTAACGCAGACTCGGAATCGATTGCCGGTATCGGCGCGATGGCATTCGATTCACTCGACCTGTTTATCGAAACGGAAGAAGCGCGTGAAGGCGTATCCGCGTTTAACGAAAAGCGTGCAGCGGATTTTTCGCCATACCGGTAATTTTTTTGGAGTGCGGTGGCTTGCCGCCGCTTTACCGAAGCGAAGCTTGCTTCGCGTTGTACCATTTATTGATCGCGGGTACCGCAAGGCAAGCCTTGCTCAGACAAAGCGGTGGCAAGCCACCGCACTCCATATGGGGAGAGTTCTCATGAATCGAGTTGCACTTGTAACAGGCGGCGCTGGCGGTATTGGTGCGGCGATTTGCCGGTCACTGGCCGAAG
The DNA here is from genome assembly GCA_029262095.1 of Candidatus Hydrogenedentota bacterium. Classification (GTDB taxonomy): domain Bacteria; phylum Hydrogenedentota; class Hydrogenedentia; order Hydrogenedentales; family SLHB01; genus JAJDAB01. The sequence goes on along the minus strand of JAJDAB010000655.1, from coordinate 11,459 downwards.
CCGGGCACAGCGTTGCCGTGGCGGATATTGAGCAGGATGCCGCGAAGACTATCGCTGATGAAATCGACGGATTGGCCGTCGAATTTGATGTGACCGATCCGGAGCAAGTGGCGAACGGCGTGCACAAAATTGGATCAGCGCTTGGCCCGGTCGACATTCTCGTCAATTGTGCGGGTTGGGATGTCATGACGCCGTTCGTGAGTACGGACGATGCATTCATGGAAAAAGTGTTGGCCATCAATCTTGCAGGTCCGATGCGGCTGACTCGGTTGGTTTTGCCTGCGATGATAGATCGCGAATGGGGTCGAATCATCACGATCGCATCCGATGCCGGGCGAGTCGGGTCATCGCTGGAGGCGGTGTACTCGGGCGCGAAGGGCGGCATGATCGCGTTCATGAAAACCATCGCACGGGAAGTCGCGCGCAAAGGTGTCACCGCGAATTCAATTTGCCCTGGGCCGACTGACACGCCACTGCTCGGCGGAATGGCGGGGGAGAACGCGGAAAAAGTTGTCGCGGCGATGACGAAGGCCGTCCCGATGAAACGCCTCGGCCAACCCGACGATATCGCGCCCGCCGTGGCGTTCCTCGCTTCGGAAGGCGCGGGATTCATCACGGGTCAGACGATATCCGTTAGCGGTGGCCTCACCATGGTGTAGTTGTGAATACACGAATGGGGATCGCTGGTAAATCCCGGAAACGCTGAGTATTGTAAACCCAATGCAGTTTGCCGCTGAGGAGATACTTTCATGACCCGCCGAGAATTCTTGAGAGCCACTGCCACTGGCTCGGCCGCTGCCGTTGCGGGGTCGCAATTCGCTGGTGCAGCCGAACCGCCCTTCATTGACATGACGGGCATTGGCGGGCGGAATCAAAATCGCTCTACCGTCGTTTGCCAAAACGGTATGGTGTGCGCCAGCCAACCGCTGGCCGCGATGGCTGGTGTCGACATTCTAAAAGCCGGTGGCAATTGCATTGACGCCGCAATATGCGCGGACGCGATGCTCGGCTTGACCGAGGCGGCGATGTGCGGTATTGGCGGCGATCTGTTTGCAATCTTATGGGTTGAGAAGGAACAGAAACTCTACGGTATCAACGCGAGTGGCCGTTCCCCCTACGACTGGTCGCTCAAAGACGCGCTCGACATGGGCCTTGATTCGATTCCGCGACAGAGTCCGCTGAGTTGGAGTGTTCCTGGTTGCGTAAGCGGTTGGGGATTGCTGAACAAGAAATTTGGAAAGCTCCCGCTCTCCGATTGCCTGGCTGACGCCATTCGATACGCGAACGAAGGTTTCCCGCTCTCGCCAATTATCTCCACGTATTTTCGTCTCACGGGCAAAGACCCAAGCATGGCCAAGGTTTATCATCCCGGCGGCGAGGTGCCGAAATACGGCGACATATTTAAGAATCCTATGCTCGCAAAGTCCTATCAATCTATTGCGAACGATGGGCCGTCCGCGTTTTACGAGGGCTGGATTGCGGAGAAGATCGTGGCGAAGTCCAACGAAATGGGCGGCCGCATGAGCATGAAAGACCTTAAGGATCACGAGGCGAATTGGGTCGATCCGGTCAGCAGCAATTACCGGGGCTGGGATGTCTGGGAAATCCCGCCCAATGGACAGGGCATTGCTGCGCTCCAAATCCTGAACATGTTGGAGACGTTCGATATCGGCAGCATGGAACCGAATTCCGCGGAGCACTTGCACCTCTTAATCGAGGCTAAAAAGCTGGCGTACGAAGATCGCGCAGTATATTACGCAGACCCGGAGTTTGCGGATGTGCCGACCGAAGCGTTGATCTCGAAAGCGTACGGAGAAGAACGCGCCAAGAAAATTGACGAGAAGCGCGCAGTGAAAAACGTAAAATACGGCGACCCGGATTTGGACTCCGATACCATCTACATGACCGCCGCCGATGGCGAAGGCAATATGATCTCGCTGATTCAAAGTGTGTATAACGCCTTCGGTTCGCAGATATGTCCGGACGATGTCGGATTCCACATTCAGAACCGGGGGCAGTCCTACTCCTTGGACGAAAAGCATCGCAACAAACTGGAGCCACATAAGCGGCCATTCCATACGATTATTCCCGCGTTCCTCACGCGCGACGGAAAGCCTGTTATGTCGTTTGGCGTCATGGGTGGCGCGTTCCAACCGCAAGGGCACGCGCAAGTCATCATGAACATGGTCGATTACGGGATGTCGCCGCAACAAGCGGGCGACCAGCCGCGAATCGAACACAACGGCAGTTCGGAGCCGACCGGAAGCGCGATGAAAGACGGTGGCAAAGTTAAATTTGAACGCGGCATCACGCCTGAAGTGCGCGAACAACTCGCTGAAATGGGACACAACACGAGTTCCGGCGATGGGTCGTTCGGCGGATACCAGGCCATATGGCGGATGGATGACCCGCTCCGTTACTTTGGCGGTTCCGATCCACGTAAAGATGGCGCAGCAATGGGGTATTAGAAGCTATCCCAGAACCGTCATTGAGACGAGGCGGTAGCCGACGTGGCAATCTATTCCAACATTTTCGAACTCAAGTTTCGTATGCGAATCCAATTGACTAAACGTAGCGGAGAAATTCAGTGAAGTGCTTGCGACCATTATTATGTGTTCTCGCGATTTTATTTGTTCTCGGTTGCGACGCGCCTGCGCCCGAAAATGACGGCGCTCCACGTGTCGCACTCATCATGAAGTCGCTGGCCAACGAATTCTTCCAGACCATGGAACAAGGCGCGCGCGAATACCAAGCGGACAACGCGGAAACATTCGAGCTGATCGTCAACGGCATTCCAAATGAGGAGGACATCGGCCAACAAGTATCGATCGTCGAACAGATGATCGCTCAAGGTGTTGACGCGATCGTTATCGCTCCGGCCGACTCGAAGGCGTTGGTAACCGTGCTTCAACGAGCGGCGGAAAGCGGCATCGTAGTCGTAAATATCGACAACAAACTTGATGCTGATGTGCTGAAAGACCGGGATGTGTCGATTCCTTTCGTCGGGCCCGACAACAAATCGGGCGCACGGCTCGCGGGCGATTTCTTAGCATCGAAGCTCGATAAGGGGGCAGAGGTCGCGATTGTTGGGGGAATCCCCACGGCATTCAACGCGATTCAACGTCGCGAGGGGTTCGAAGCTTCGATGAACGCGGCGGGTATGAAAACCGTTTCGAGCCAGAGCGGCAATTGGGAGATGTCGAAAGCACATCAAGTCGCTGGCGGTATCCTGAGTGAGCACCCGAAACTCGCAGCCATTCTTTGCGCGAACGACAGCATGGCCCTCGGTGCGGTCGCCGCCGTGAGGGATGCAGGCCGCGATGACGTACACGTTGTGGGATACGACAACATTTCCGCTGTGCAGGATCTGATTCGCGAAGGCAAAGTACTTTGCACGGTGGATCAGTATGGCGATCAGCTCGCGGTTTTTGGTATCCAGTTCGCCCTCGAAATGTTGGCGTCCGATGCGACGCCCGAAGACCGGGCGACATCGGTCGATCTCGTGACGGCGGTCACTCTTGCCGCTGCCAATTGAGTCGTTGGGCTGAATACGCGGGGTTGCTGGGTGCACTGCTCGTAGTCACGATCGGCTTTTCACTTTTTGCCGACAATTTCTTGACCGCCGCAACATTTCGCACGGTCATGAATCAGGTACCAACGCTCCTTGTGGTGTCCGTTGGTATGACGTTTGTACTGATCGGCGGCGGCATTGATCTATCCGTTGGGTCGGTGCTCGCGTTCTCTGCCGGGATGCTTGGCCTTGCTTTGAACCAATGGGAGTGGCCGGTATTCGCCGCAATCATCGCGAGCATTGGCGTGGCGTTTGCCTGCGGCTTGCTGTCTGGTGGACTTGTTGCGATGGTCGGCGTTCCGTCATTTATCGTAACGCTTGGCATGTTGGAAGTCGCACGCGGCGGCGCATACCTGATCACCAGTTCCCGGACCGAGTACGTGGGTGGCGCGCTGGATGGCTTGACGAACACCACGTTTCTAGCGTTGTCGCTTCCGGTGTGGATCGCGGCGTGCGTCGCGATTATCGCGCAAGCGACGATCACGTACACGACATTGGGCCGTTACATCGTAGCAGTCGGCTACAACGAAGAAGCGGCGCGCCTCTCGGGTATCAATACCAAAGCGGTGAAATGGACGACCTTCGCGATTGGAGGCGCGCTGTCCGGCCTGGGCGCTATTCTCTATACCGCTCGTCTCTCGGCAGCCGATCCCAATGCGGGCCGTGGCCTTGAGCTGGAAGCTATCGCCGCAGCAGTTATCGGCGGGACGAGCCTATCGGGTGGGCGGGGTTCTGTGCTGCGTACTGTAGTCGGTGTGTTCATCATCGCGATACTCGGCGCGGGTCTTGCCCAGGTGGGTGCCGCAGATTCGACCAAACGCGTCGTGAGTGGCGCGGTCATCGTTGCAGCCGTGATTGCCGACCAATTTCGGCGGCGCAAATAAGCGTTCGCTAAGCGCGCGTCACTGTGAACGGCTCCATCTCGCCGGATAACGAACCGTCAATACCCGAAGCGATCACGGACGCAGCGAATACTTTCGCGTTCACGTCATCCGTCGGCAGCCAAACCCGCCCCTCTTTTGCGAGGATAAACATGGCATGTGCGTTTCCGACCGGCGCGAAGACGGGCGAAGACGACTTGTAGGTTTGAATGCCAACCGATTCTTGGATTCGCGATTCCAGCGCAGGTACATCCGGTGTGACGAATCCGATTTCACTTACGTTCAGAATGTCGTCGCTCGAAAAGGCTCCGTCGCGTGCGTTGTCCAGGGTGTGCCGCGCGATGAACTCGACGATGTTCCCAGCGGGATCGAGAAAATAGACCGCGTGCGCATTCCACGCGCGGAAATGCACCACGGGGCCGCCACTCTTCCTGTGGTGCAAAAGGGAAAACTTTGGTTTCGCCCATTTCATCGCGCTCTCGAGTTTGTTCTCCGGAATATTGAAGGCGAAGTGATAGAACGGTTTCGCATCGCCCTCGGCCTTTCGAAACGCCAGCGTGGATTCACCAGCCACTATCTCGCATCCTTCTGCGGTCGCGTTCACCGGCAACTCCAAAACGTCTCGGTAGAACGGTGCCAGCGCGTCGGGTACATGCGATTCAAGCGCTATGCGTTGGAAGCGCATCGACTCCGATTGCCCATCGGCCTGTGCGGGGCCGTTCAATAGCGAGGCATGTAACGCGGTGAACAGTGCCGCGCCTCGCGCAAGAAATGTGCGTCGATCGATTTCGGAAGAAGTCGGATAATTCATCAGACAGTCCTTTCGCCGTGCTTCAGGAGCGTAGCAAATCGAAGGCGCATTCGCGTATTCTTTTACGGACTAGCTACACTTGAACCGTAAATTTTTGGAACAAGAACCATGTTCGCACTTGATGATGTCGTATTAACATCCCCCTTGATCCCCCTTCGAAGGGGGACTAAGGGGGATGTTAATACGTTTCCTGTTGGCGATTACTCCGTCTTGTTACTCCATGAATAAAGTTCTTGACGGAATTCATGTGATAGTTCGTCTAACCCTAACGACAACTATAATTGGCGCTGCCCTATGCGCGGGCTGCGAGCGCGCCACCGAACCGGGCGCTGAAAATGAGTCCGCCGCTGTGAACGATGTTGTCTCCCTGCCCATCGAATTACCGCCGGGCGATCCACGAAACGAAGCCTTACAAGCGATTCGATATCCAAACCATGGTGAAGCGAAAGAGCTTGGCATGGCCAAATTTGGCGGTGCGATGGTGAACGTCACGCAATACGGACCGATACTCGAAGGCGGCGAAGGCCATTTTTTAATTGATACCGGACGCACGAAAGTAGACGGCGTATACGTGTGGATTGGTTTGGAAGAAGATGGCAAAAAACGGCGTTGGCCCGCGACGCCCGAGCCGAGTGGTTTTCATGTGCACTGCGCTGTGCCACGTCCGCTCAAAGATGATCACGTGTTGTGGGTCGAAATTCGCTTGCCCTCCGGCGACCGTGATCGTGGTCAATTCTATATTGGAGAACGATGACGATGGATGCGAAATATTTCGTCATGGCACTAGTGCTCATTAGTTTGGCGGGCAACGCTTGGGCGGCGAGTCCGGCCCCGGTACTCGCGGAAAAGGGGATGGTTGTCTCAGATTCCCGTGAAGCGACGGAAGTCGGTGTCGCCATACTCGAACGCGGCGGTAACGCGGTCGACGCAGCCGTCGCTGTAGGGTTTGCGCTTGCCGTGACCCATCCCTCTGCAGGCAACTTGGGCGGCGGCGGATTCATGGTCGCGCACATGGCGGATGGCTCGACGTTCACGCTCGACTATCGCGAAACCGCTCCGTCAGCAGCGCACCGTGACTTGTATTTGGATGAACACGGCGAAGTAATCCCCGGGTTGTCACGCAATACCCATCTAGCGAGCGGTGTGCCAGGATCAGTGGACGGATTGCTTCGCGCGCTCCGCGATCACGGGTCCGGGAAACTCTCGCAGCGCGACGTGATCGAACCCGCTATCAAGTTGGCGCGCCGTGGGTTTCCGCTGTCGCGTTTCCTGGCATCCGCACTCAACGGGTATTGCAGTACGTTTGAAGCGCATCCCGGTTCCAGGGAATCGTTCATCAAGTCGAACGGCGATCCTTGGAGAGCCGGTGATCGTTTTACGCAATCGAGCTTGGGCAAAACGCTGCAACGAATTGCGAAGAACGGACCCGATGGATTCTATCGCGGCCCGGTCGCTGACGCTATCGTCTCGGAGATGCAACGCGGGAACGGCATCATTACGCACGCCGATCTCGCGGCATATGCATCGAAATATCGTGAGCCGGTACGAGGTACTTTTGGTGAACACGAAATCATCTCGATGCCGCCCCCGAGTTCCGGTGGCGTTCATGTCGTGCAGATGTTGAACATGCTTGCCAAATTGTCTATCGCAGACTACGGGTGGAACGGCTCCGATTACGTTCATCGCTTAACCGAAGTGCAACGTCGGGCCTATGCCGATCGCGCAGAACACCTCGGCGACCCGGATTTCTGGGATGTGCCGGTCACGATGTTGACCTCGGCGGAGTACGCAACAGAATTGGCCGATGCGATCGATCTAACCAGCGCGACTCCGAGCGTTGAGATTGATGCGGGTAGCGCTGCACCGCGAGAGGGAAACGACACGACGCACTATTCGATCGTGGATCAATTCGGAAATCTGGTGAGCGTGACAACAACGATCAATCTCGGCTTTGGATCTGGAATAGCGGTGCAGGGTGCTGGATTCTTGCTGAATAACGAAATGGACGACTTTTCCGCGAAGCCTGGTGTCCCCAACGCATTTGGCCTGTTGGGAAATGAAGCGAATGCGATTGAACCGGGCAAGCGCATGTTGAGTTCCATGACACCAACCATCGTTTTGAAGAACGGCGATCCGTATCTCGTCGTCGGTTCGCCCGGCGGTTCTACGATTATCACGACCGTATTACAAATCATACTGAACACGGCAATCCATAAGATGGACGTCCAAGAGGCGGTCTCGGCCCCGCGCGTCCATTCGCAGTGGATGCCCGACGTGATCGCTGTGGAACCGCGCGCGCTGCAGCCGGACGTCGTGCAACGATTAGAGCGAATGGGCCATGTCTTAGAACCACGCGGCAAATGGGGCAGCGCCAACAGCATCCTGATAAACTCACGCGGCGTGTGGGGCGCTGCCGATTCGCGGCAAGGAAATTCGTTTGCTGCGGGCTACTGATTGAAATAAGGGAGAACGAGACCGTGAGTTACAAGACTGTAGTCCTAGACATTCGGGATGGCGTCGCGACGCTGACGTTGAACCGGCCGGATGTGCTCAACGCCATTAACCCCGAGCTTATCGCCGATGTGCGGCTCGCTGTGCAGTCCGCGCAGGACGATAAATCCGTGCGCGTATTGGTCATCACCGGAGCGGGCCGCGGATTCTGTTCCGGTGCGGATCTAACGGCGCGATCCGTAGACGATGGCGAAAATCTAACCTCCGGCGAGCGCACCTACCGAGGTATGGACACCGGGTTCAATCCGATGGTCCGTGAAATATACGAGTGCCGCGTGCCGGTCGTAACGGCGGTCAACGGTGTCGCTGCAGGCGGCGGTATGGGCATTGCGTTACTTGGCGATATCGTCATCGCCGCGAAATCCGCGAAGTTCATCCAAGTCTTCACGCCCAACCTTGGCCTAATCCCCGACATGGGGTGTACGTGGCATTTGCAACGCCTGGTCGGCCGCGCACGTGCCATGGGATTGGCGATGTTGGGCACGCCCGTGCTAGCGGAAGAAGCGGAGCGAATGGGACTCATCTGGAAAAGTGTCGACGACGAATTGCTGGGCGAAGAAGTCGATAACATTGTCGAAAAACTGCGTAACGGCCCAACGGTGGCATACCACGAAGTGCGCAAAGCCTTCGCCCATGCCGAACACGCATCGTTCGCTGAACAACTCGATTACGAACGCGACATGCAAAAACACCGCGCCGATTCTGCGGACTTCGCTGAAGGCGTGCTAGCTTTCATGGAAAAACGGAAACCGGTTTTTCAAGGGAAGTAACTATCGTCATTCCCGCAAAGGCGGGAACCCAGTCATCGACCGGGCGCTCTGGGTTCCCGCCTTCGCGGGAATGACGATTAGCGAGCGACCCATGGAGAGCGAGTACTACTCCGCAGTGTTAAGTGTTTGTAATTGATCCCAATCGATGGGCTTGTCCTTATCGAGCTTCTGCAGATCTGTCGCCATCGCCTCCGGATACTTTTGCATCGCGCCCGTGTTGAACACGACGACCCGATCATTGGGCTGAATCCAGCCGTCTTTTGTGAGCATTTCCATCGCGCCCACACATGCCGCCGCCTCCGGACAGACGGCGATTCCTTCCAACCGAGCTGCCAGATTCATCCACTCGATGATGTTCTCCTCCGGCACCGCAATCGCCCGGCCGTCACTCTCACGCACGGCGTCCAGAATCATGAAATCGCCAACTGCCGCGGGTACTCGAATACCGCTGGCGATCGTATCCGCGCCTATATGCGGCTCGGCGAAACGTTCACCCGCATCGAACGCGCGCACAATGGGACAACACCCAGTCGATTGCACGGCAACCATACGCGGCATCTTCTCCGCGTTGAGCCAACCAATCGCTGCAAGTTCCGCGAACGCTTTCCACATGCCGATGAGGCCCGTGCCGCCGCCAGTGGGGTAGAGGATGACATCAGGCAATTGCCAGTCGAATTGTTCGGCCAACTCGAGCCCCATCGTCTTCTTGCCCTCGATGCGATACGGCTCTTTCAGCGTCGAGATATCGAACCAGCCCATCGCGTCTTTGCCCTCACGCACGATACGGCCGCAATCCGTTATGAGTCCGTTCACCAGAAACGTCTTCGCGCCTGATGCGACGCTTTCATATTGATTGATCGCGGGCGTGTCCTCCGGCATGAATACAAATGCTTCCAAGCCTGCCCGCGCGGCATAGGCTGCCATCGCGCCGCCCGCGTTCCCCGCCGTGGGAATCGCGACGCGCTTCACGCCAAACTTCTTCGCCATTGTAATCGCAAGCGTTTGGCCACGGCTCTTAAAGCTGCCGGTCGGCAACTGCGATTCGTCCTTCATCCATACGTCGCTCAGCCCAAATTGTTTTCCCAGAGCCGGGCACGGCAAGAGCGGACTCATACCCTCTCCCAGCGTAACGATTTCGTCGTCCGGTCCAACAGGCAACAGCTCGCGGTACCGCCAGAGGTCCGGCAATCGCTGTAGCAATGATTCCTTCGACATCGCTGCGCGAACTGCGTCCAAATCGTATCTCACCCAAAGAGGCCGGTCTTTGTGCATGGTTTGCAGGGAGTCAGCCGGAAGTTGCGTGCCGTCTATCGCGGATTCAAGATGCGTTACAAATGATTTCACAGAATTCAGTATCCTTGATGTTTCTCATTCACTGGCCATCTCAAAGGAGAATCACGTGACGCGATTACCTCTGGCTAATGTACGTTTCTGGTTGCCCGTTTGTCTTGCGCTTTGTTCAACAGCCACCGCCGCCGATGTCACCGCAGGCGCGGCACGCGTGAGTATAGTGCCACCATTCCCGACCCACATGGGCGGCTTTGGCGATCGGATGGACACCTTCGACGGCGCGAAAGACGAACTGTTCGCACGCGCCCTAGCCTTTCACGATGGCGATAACGCAGTCATCATCATCGGCTCAGACCTAATGGCGATTGACAAACAATTGGTCCAACGTGCTCGCGACGCCATCACAGAAAAGACGGGCGTACCCGCGAGTCACATCATGATTTCGTGCGCACACAATCATTCGGCGCCGTCCTATTACCAGAAAGCGCGCAAAGGCATTTCCGAATTACCCCTCGAAGATTTTCTTGTGAAACAATTCGCAGCCGCAGGAATTGAGGCCTACGAGAACCGCGTGCCCGCGAGCGCTGGATTCGAGTACGGTGAGATAATAGGGGCAACACGTAACCGCCAACAGAACAATGAAGATATCCTTGACACGACGGTCGGCGTACTCCGGGTAGAAGAACGCGATTCGGGCGATGTCATCGGTCTGCTCTACAACTTCACCGGACACCCGGTCATTCTGGGTTCGAAAAACTTGATGCTCAGCGGCGAATTCCCGGGGTGGGCGAGCCGTACAATCGAGCAAGTCCTGGGCGGTGTTGCCTTGTTCACGCAAGGTGCGTGCGGCGATGTCACCGTCCATCGCCAAGGCGATCCCTGGTCGGAGATTCAACGCCTAGGCCGCCTGATTGCAGGCGAAGTGATTAAGACAGCGGAGTTCATCAGGCCCGCGGACGATTTCACCGTGGCGGCCGCGAGCGAGATACTCACGCTATCGCCTAAGTCGATTCCGCCGGCCGACCAATCGAAACGCGCATTAGCCGCAGCAGAAGCCGCGTATGAAGAAGCGGTAAAGAGCGATGCGCCAGACCAACTTCAACGTCAATTGCGGCAACAAGTCGACTTGCACTCCGCCCACATGCGTCAAGCCAAGATGATCGCGAGTGGCGAGTTGGAACGACCGGACACATACGAAGCAGAAGTGCAAGTGATGCGTATCGGCGATCTCGTAACTGTCGCGGTACCCGGCGAACTTTTTGTCGAATACGCGCTCGAACTCCGTGCACGCATTCAACAGACTTACGATCGCCCGATGATTCTTGTTGGCTATGCGAATCATTATCTCGGTTACATCGTCACACCGCGAGCCATGCAGACTGGCGGCTATGAGGCGGCGGTTTCACGCGTCGGCCCGGAAGCTGGCCGCGAAATGGTCGAAACGGCTATGCACTTACTTTCTTCTTGGGAAAGAAGAAAGTAAGCAAAGAAGAACCGGTATGATGTAGCGGTGAGACCGCCTGTATGCATTCCCACGCGGAGCGTGGGAACGAGATGTACCTGTGGGTGCGAGGACAACCGCTTATAGTGTCTGATCGTACCTAAAATGGGCTAGGACCAATTCT
>JAJDAB010000654.1 GCA_029262095.1 Candidatus Hydrogenedentota bacterium | reverse complement strand
TGCGTATTGGCGATTCGATATGGACGTAGACTTAATCCGGCTGGCCGCTACGAACCACTTCACTGAGCTCGATCTGATTGAGCAACACGATCTGACCGACACACTAACGGACCTGGAACGGGAAGCACTGGCCGTGAAAATGGTTCAACGCTCGCGACGGGACGCACGATGTTGAAGGCATTTACACAACGGCTCTGCAGACAGCACGGACGCCATCGCGCTGTAGTGGCGATTCACGAGGCGACGCACGCCGTTGTACACGCTGCACTTGGCGGGCGTGTTTCGAGGGTCACTATTTCGCGTGATGGGAGCGGAGTCGCCCAAGTGTTCAGTGACGATCTTTCCACATTAGACAACGTCGCAATGACGGTTGCCCCACATCGCGCTGCACTCATGTTCGGATTCACAAGAGGTTCAGATCGGACCGACTACCGCGACGACCTTTCTATGGTTTACGACAACCTAAGGTCGGAATACGGACCACACCTCAACCCCTTCGAGACACACACATTCTGGGCAGCGTGTGGTAAGGCCGAGCGAATTATCAATAGACACCAAACACCCATAGCACAATGCGCCGCTCTCTTGGCGGTGAAGTTTTACATGGATGGCAAACGAGTCCACGCAATTGTGGACGAAACGCAAAGGACGGCAAGCGAATGGAATCGACAAGCAAGTTAATCAAACAGTGGAAACACGAACGCGCAAAACTCGCGAAGAAACAGGACGACGAAATCACCGATATCCAGAAAGCACGTCGCGGCGGTGAAGCGCACATTCATGAATTGGAGCAAGCGCTCGAAGCCGCGCGAAGCGATCACAAAACGCAAATGACGAGACGAGAATCCAACCTTGACGGAATTATCACAACCATCGAACATCGAGACGCAAAACTGCAACGGGATGTGATTGAGACGGGCCAAGAGTTTAGCTACGACCCGTACGCACTGCGATCACATCAAACCGGGATGGGTGCCAATCTGAACGATCCAAACGCGCCCCAATTGTACGTTGCTATGGACGTCTTCGCTCGCGAAAGCGCGAAGCGGAGTGAAGCTGTAGCAGCCGAATACGAGTCGCGCATGGACAGATATAAACTCGAATGCTGGAGATGGCAGCAGTCGGCAGATGAACAAGCCCGCGAACAGGGACGCATTCCAACACCGGGGTTCACGATGCGTGTGAAAAAGGTCTTGGGCATCGCCCCCGTACGACCAGAACATCCGCATTGGGGCGAGGTCACTCCTGCGGTGAGCGAGGCCGCGTAATGAGACACGATCTATGGGCAATCCACGAATCGTATCTTCCAACAATACAAGCCGCCGATCCCGCCGAACTCCAAGCGCGCGATCTTGGTGATGGGTCATTTTCCGATCCGCCATACACGATTCAGCATGGTATCGCGATTGTTCCGATACGAGGACCGATGACCAAGTTTGGTGCGTTCGGCGGCGTTGCAACAGCACGAATCGCAGGCGCTTTGTTGGAACTGCAATACCTCAACACGGTCGGCGGCGCGTTCTTAATCTTCGATACACCTGGAGGCTCTGTAGCCGGTACAGAGTCGTTAGCACATGCAGTCGCGGAATTGAATCGCGTGAAGCCCGTACATGGCCACGTCGAAGACCTATGTGCCAGCGCGGGCATGTGGGTTGCCTCACAGTGCGGGCGATTGACGGCAGAGCCAGCGTCCGAAGTCGGTAGCATAGGAACCTTCACATTGATTGCTGATTCGAGCGAACTGTTCAAGCAAAAGGGAATCACTATCCACACCATTGCGTCTGGTGGCGTCAAGGGCGGCGGGGCGGATGGCACACCGATTACAAACGAACACCTTGCGGAAATCCAACAACGTGTAAACGCGTTCCAGGCGCTATTCACAAAAGGTGTGAGTGAAGGCCGCAAGATTCCACGCGCGCTCGTTCGAGAATATGCAGACGGGCGACTCCACATGGCACCCGCTGCAAAACGCATGCGATTAATCGACGCTGTTGAACGGCGTATGGAAGCCCACCTTGGACTGACAGCCGCCACCCGGCAACGCATAGCCCGGGATAATCGGAAATCACTTCGAGCCGAACAAACTGCAACGCTCGATGACTTTCTGGCCGATCGAGGAATCTACTAATGCAAACACCAAATATACCCTGCCGTGAGGGCGCGCTGTTCGCGCTCGTGCCGTCCATGTGTGCAGGGGGTGACGTGGACGTCAAATCCCGCCGATCCCCCTGCACGCGTAACAAGCCGCGTTGTGTGAAGAAACGACCCTGCTGCGGCACCAAGCGCCCAGGCGGCTGCGGGAAGCACAAGCGTCGATGAACATTACTCCTAGATACGCGGCCATATCCGCGAAGCCACGCGAGGGGTTACTCGCATGGCGCTGTGCCGTCCGGCGTGCTTCTCCGGCGCGCCGGGCAGCACTTGTTCCAGCTTACCTCCCGGTCGCAGGATTGGGGTGTTGAATGGATGAGGCCAAGGATCGTATTGATGGGTGAAGTATGAGTGAAAATGAGCTACTAAAAACCCTTGTGGATGAGATCAAGGGGCTGCGCTCCGACATGCGAATCGTCACTGGCGGCGCATTGAATAAAGCACAGGCATCGGCATACCTGGAGGTCAGCGAGAAAACCCTCGACCGTTTTGTGGAAGCAGGTTTGCTTGCTGCTTGCGACATGGGGGTAGACCCAGTGAAGAATTCACGGCGGGGAAGGGTGACGTTCTTTAAGGCCGACTTGGATGACTTTCGCGAAAAGCGTAAGTTAATGACCTCATGACCCTACTAGCGAAGAACCTCTCCGAAGTATGCGCGACATGAATGATGAACACGAATTCGACCGTCGGGTCGATAATTTTTGGGGGCGAGTAAGAGGCTTCGCGTATTGTGGCCTTGTACTCGGGGGCTTGTGGTATGGTTTGAACGCTTTCGCGAAGTGGCAGGAAATGAACACAGAGCCAAGCGATCAGCCGATTCGGATGCGGTACGAAAATCAAGATATCGAAGAACAGGATTTGCGCGATCATCAGAATGGAGTTGGTGAAGTTGACCCAATGTGGATTAGACAATGAGGAGTTGTTGTACGCTCGGTCTTGTACAACAATCTGTACAACGAACCTAGCCTATTCATGTCGTTCAGTGGGTAATTGAGTCCATAGAAACCCGTCATCGGCGGGCATTTTGATACATAAGCTGCACAACGGAACGCCTCCGGAGCAGGAAGTCGTAGGTTCGAATCCTACCGGGCGCGCCATTGTTCTCATCCGGAGTTCGCAGGGCCCATTTGGAAAAATCCATGCCGCGAGCGATTGAATTCTTAATTGAAGCCGTAAAGGCGACGGGCCTTACTTTTGAAGATTTCAAAAGTATTGACGATCACGGTGTGGATAAGAATTGGCCTGGGTTTACACACTACAAAGACACGAGCGCATTCTACGAACGTCATAGCGAGATGATTTAGCATGCGTTATCTGACACCGCGCGTCAATATGGCATCACGCCAATGGAATTGATTGCCCGTTTTGAATACGCAGCAGACGTGGACAGCCGAGAAGCATTCGAAAAATTGGCCGTCTTGATCGTTTTGAAAGAAGTCACTTGAGAAGTAACCTGTTTCCGAAACTAGCGGACGTCGTAGAGGGAGGGAAAGACCGTTATGCCGCACGTCGAAGGTACGCCGGAGCAATTCAAGGCGTTCATGAAGATGGACCTTGATGGTCCGATACACATGTTGAACATGCTTCGGTTCAAGCCGGATGGTGGGCGAGAGGCGTATGCGAAGTACTCGGCGCATACGCGGCCGTTGCTGGAGCAGCGTGGGGGTAAGGCGGTCTATAGGGCGGAAGCGCGTAAAGCGGTGATCGGCGATGAGGATTGGGACGAGATTTTCGTGATTGAATATCCGTCGAAGGCCGCGTTTCTGGATATGGTGATGAGCGAGGAGTATCAGAGCGGGGTCCATCTCCGACACGAAGCCCTTGCGGACTCTCGTTTGGTATGTATGCAATCTTCCTAGTGGGGTCGGGAGACCGGCCCGGACGAGTCTTGAGTTTGAATCACTCGGTCCCCTAGCCCAACGCACGGATGCGTGCTAGAATTAGCGGTATGTACCGTAGACCCTCATCGATTTTAGTTTGCATCATCCTTTTTCTGGCGCTTCCTTTTACCCATGCGTTTTCCGAGGAAAGCGTGGACTTCGGTCGTGACGTGATGCCTGTCCTCGCAGAACGATGTTTCGCCTGCCATGGCCCCGATGCGGCTCAGCGCAAGGCCGATTTACGCCTTGACCTTGAAGCAGAAGCAAAAAAGACGGTTTTGGTGCCCGGCGATGCCGGTGCTAGTGAGCTCGTGCGCCGCATTTCGTCGTCTGATCCCGATGTTCGGATGCCGCCTCCGGAATCGAATCAGGAACCGCTGTCTCAGGATCAAATCACGTCGATTCGGTCCTGGATTGAGGATGGAGCACCTTGGGCCAACCATTGGTCCTACGAATCCATTGAGCGCCCTTCGTTGCCATCGAGTTCGACCGAGGATTGGGCACGAAATCCAATCGATCATTTCGTGCTCGCAAGATTGGATCAGGCCGGACTCCAGCCGTCTCCGGAGGCATCGCGTGAAACGCTTATCCGGCGCCTTTCGCTTGATCTAACGGGATTGCCGCCTACATTGGAGATGGTTGATGCATTTCTTGCGGACGAATCCGATGCGACGTACGAAAAAATTGTCGATCGCCTTTTAGATTCCGCTGACTACGGCGAACACATGGCGAGTGATTGGCTGGACGGCGCACGTTACGCCGATACCAACGGGTACCAGAACGACTTTAAGCGCAATATGTGGCCGTGGCGTGACTGGGTAATTAAAGCATTCAACGCCAACGTGCCTTTTGATCAGTTTGCGGTGGAACAACTCGCGGGAGATTTGCTGCCGAATGCCACAGACGAACAGCGAATCGCGACTGGATTCAATCGCAATAACCGCGCAAATACAGAAGGCGGGTCGATTGAAGAGGAATGGCGGGTCGAGAACTTAGTCGACCGCGTCGAGACTACGGGAACCGTTTTCCTGGGACTTTCGATCGGCTGCGCGCGTTGCCACGATCACAAGTATGATCCAATTAGCCAAGTCGAATTCTACGAGTTTATGGGGTTCTTCAACAGCACTGCGGATAAAGGCTTTTACCAGGAAACCCGTGGCAACGCAGGGCCATCGGTATCGCTACCCACCTACGAAAATCAGCTTCGTCTGGCGGAGTTCGATCAAACAATCGATGTCGTGAAAGCCGAAGTTGATGCACTGAACGACGCACGGCCGTTTGCATACATGGCCTGGCGCGGGCGTCTGCGTGATCGTCGGGAGAACAGTCTCGAACCAGAGGCAGCATTCACTTACGCGCTTGATGATCCCTCCAAGGTCGCCGAACCGTTGATAACTACAGAAGGTCTAACCGGTCCCGCGGTTCAATTTGATGGTTCGCCCGAGGCGCAACTTGAACTCGGGCAGTCCGTTGCATTGGACCGCGCCGAGCCGTTCACCATCTCAGTTTGGGTACGCCCACAGGGTGCAGGTGCAGTGTTCAGTAGAATGGATGATGCATCGGCCAATCGGGGTATCGACGTCCTGATCTCCAAGGACAAGGAGATCAGTGTCCATCTCGTGAATGCGTGGCCCGATAATGCGATTAAGGTCATTAGCGACGCGCGATTGAAGACGGGGACTTGGTCGCACATCTGTGTGACCTACGATGGGTCGTCGAAAGCTGAGGGCGTGCACGTATTCGTCAACGGAAGCCTCGCAACGCTCAAGACTGAAAAGGACGCGCTTTCCGAAACGATTGATACTAAGGCGCCCTTGCGGATTGGTAGCCGTTCGAGTGGGGAACATTTCAAGGGTGCCATCACCGATTTCCGGTTCTACGCCGAAGTGCTGGATGCGGATGCAATACGGGCACTGGTGGATACCAAGCTTCAAACGGCGTTGACCGTTGCCGCTAGTTCAGCAGCGAACAAACGGATTGAAGACCTCTTTCACCTCCAATATGAATACGAAGTTAAAGCGAGAGGCGACCATTTAAGCGCGGTTCGCAAGGAACGATTCGACTATGTGAAGGAATCGGTTCCGACGGTGATGGTGATGAAGGAGTTAGACAAACCACGTCCGACGTATCGGTTGAATCGCGGGGCCTATGACGCTCCCGATCTGACCCGTGAATTGCAGCCGGGTGTGCCTGCATTCTTACCCGAGTTGCCAGAGGATGCACCACAGAACCGTCTTGGCCTCGCGCGATGGCTTGTAAGCCCGGACAATCCCCTGACAGCACGCGTGGCGGTGAACCGATATTGGCAGATGATCTTTGGCCGTGGGCTTGTGAAGACTACAGAGGATTTTGGATTTCAAGGTGCGCCGCCGACCCATCCGGAACTACTCGATTGGTTGGCCACGGATTTCGTGGAATCGGCGTGGGACGTCAAGGGCTTGCTCAAACGCATTGTGACGAGCGCAACGTATCGGCAATCAAGCGACTTGAACGAACTTCTCCTATCGAGTGACCCGGCAGGTGCCCTGTACGCAAGCGCGCCGCGATACCGTATGCGGGCCGAAGTCTTGCGTGATAATGCGTTGGCCGTCAGCGGACTTCTCGCCCGGCGTATTGGTGGCCCTTCCGTCAAGCCGTATCAGCCGGAAGGCTTGTGGGAAGAGTTGGCGGGTGGCGCGGGAGAAGGGCCGTACAAAGTTTCTGAGGGAGATGACCTCTATCGACGCAGTTTGTATACGTACCGGAAACGAACAGTCCCGCCGCCTACCCTTACGACCTTCGATTCCCCGGGTTGGGACTTGTGCAGAGTTCGCAGAGGGCGCACCAACACACCGCTTCAAGCGTTGGCATTGTTGAACGATGTGACGTATGCCGAGGCAGCACGAAGTCTCGCGGAACGGATGATATCGGAAGGGGGAAGCGACGACGATCCACGAATTGTGCACGGCTTCCGTCTAGCGACCGGCCGTCGTCCGACCACAAACGAGCTAAAGGTTTTACGAGCTGGACTAGACGGTTATTCCGAAACGTATGCAGCCAAACCCGATGCAGCAGCGGCTGTGATTGCCGTGGGTGCATCGAGTCCGGCGAACGATATCCAAGCCGACCACTTGGCCGCATTTACAGCACTTGCAAGCGTGATCCTCAATCTGGACGAATCGATCACGCGTGAATAGCAACACGAACTGGATGTTCTAATGGACCCTCTACACTTTACCCAACAGATGAACCGTCGCGATTTCTTGCAACAGTCAGGCTGCGCTCTAGGTGCGGTCGCGGCCAGCATGCTCGGTGCCAGTGGCACTTCACAAGCAGCGACCTCTCAGGTCAGTTCTCCGGCAAGAGCGAAACGCGTCATCTATATGTTTCAGAGTGGGGCGCCAACGCAGATCGAGTTGTTCGACTACAAGCCGAACCTGCGTGACATTGAGATGAGCGAGCTTCCCGACGATGTGCGTATGGGGCAACGTCTTACGGGAATGACGGCAAATCAAAACAAGTTTCCAGTCGTCGCCTCAAAATTCGATTTCGCGCAGCATGGTGAAAGTGGAACCTGGATTAGTGAATTGTTGCCACACACCGCGGGGATCGTCGATGACATGTCCCTCGTCCGCAGCGTGCACACCGACGCAATTAACCATGATCCGGCGATAACATTCTGCCAGACCGGGTCGCAGTTAGCTGGACGGCCCAGTATGGGCGCATGGGTCGCATATGGATTGGGGACTGCGAATCGCGATCTCCCAACGTTTATGGTGTTGCTGTCTAGGGGAACCGGACGGGCCGCCGGTCAACCGCTCTACGATCGATTGTGGGGGAGCGGCGTATTGTCATCGCGGTATCAGGGCGTGAAACTGCGAAGTGGGGAAGAGCCGGTCTTGTATCTGGCGAACCCGGCCGGGTGTGATACGAACACGCGCCGCCAGATGCTCGATCAGATTCGCGACTTGAACCTGCAGAAATTCGAAGCGGCGCATGACCCCGAAATCTTAACGCGTATTGAACAGTACGAGCTCGCGTTTCGCATGCAGACGACGGTTCCTGATCTGACGGACATCTCCGACGAACCCGAACACATACTCGATCTCTATGGGCCGGATGTCCGTACGCCGGGCACGTATGCGCGAAATTGTTTGTTGGCGCGCCGAATGGCGGAACGCGATGTACGCTTCATCCAGCTCTATCATATGGGCTGGGATCATCACGACAATTTACCCGACCATCTCACGAAACAATGCAGCGATACCGATCAACCGTCCGCAGCGCTTGTGACTGACTTAAAGCAACGCGGTTTACTCGACGACACGCTGATCATCTGGGGCGGAGAGTTCGGGCGGACAGTGTACTCGCAGGGCAAGGTTACCGATACCACCTATGGCCGAGATCACCACCCGCGGTGTTTTTCGATGTGGCTGGCGGGCGGCGGTATTCGGCCGGGACAGGTGTATGGGACCACCGACGACTTTAGCTACAACGTCGTTGAAAACCCTGTACACATCAACGACCTCAACGCGACCATTCTCCATTGCCTTGGGCTCGATCATGAGCGATTGTCCGTGAAGTATCAGGGTCTCGATGTCCGGCTAACGGGTGTGGAAGAACACAGTCCGGTCCAGGGTATTCTCGCCTAGGGAACGACATTGTTAACTGGGTTCGAACCTCGGCATTGCAGGATCAGTCACGAGGTTTGCTCTCTGGGCGCGTAGCGCGTGGCGAATAGAATTCAAGTGCAGGAGTGCTACTCAGCAGGTTCAACAGAATCTGTTTCGCCGTTTTCGCCTTCGACAGCCGTTACACTTTCGTCACCGGATTCCTCGGCAGTGTCCACAATTTCACCATCCGTCCCGTCCTTCTTATCGAGCTTTTTCTGTCGTTTTTGTTCGCGCTTCTTCTGTTTGGCCAGCTCTTTCTGGCGTTTCTGGAACCCGTAATTTTGTCGCGCCATGCGCAGATAACCTCCGTTTGCCGATACCAATACTACTTCTGGAACGCCGGTCGCCAGCCTGTAGTGAAGCCGTCCCCAGCAGCAAGCGTGCCACCGCTAACATACCACCGCCTAGTGTGAAGTAGCGAATTGTGCTCGCGCACATCGGTCAGCGTGCACTCTCCATTGTGTGAGACTTGTATATCGGAAACCAGATAATCGGATTCCAGAAAAGGGGGGTTGAGAAAATTCCGACATCTCTTCACAACTCCGGCCAGATACTAATAGTGATGCCAAGCTGGCCACCAGGTAATCAAAACTGGAAAAACAACGCATGTCTTCTCGGTATTCGGTATAAAGTTAAACACTTGACACAAATAACATAAACCCTTATAACTGTTCATCTTAGCACTGTTTCATACAAGTGATTTGAACCGCCATATTCGCGTCATCAATGTAAGGGGGGAACATGAATTCATTCCACAGCACCATCACGCCCGAAATTGCTAGTGACGTGGTGGCTGAAATGTACAAACTCAACATTCCGGTCACGGCAAAGACCTACCACGTGTGGTTCGGACATCGGGTTGGTTGGTATCCCGAAATGACGTTGGAACTTGATCGAGCAATGACTCGTGGCAAAGCGGTTAACGAAGCGTACTGCGACGATTTGTATGCGAAACACATTGCGACTGATTCTCGAGCTGCCGCACTGGACGAGGCTGGAAATGCGGCACGCGAGTTAATTGAATCCGTTCTTTCGAGTGTAGAGGGATCCTCCGGGGCAACTTCGGAATACCATGACGTGCTTCACGAAATGGGGGAACGCCTTGGCGGTACCGCCAACGCGAGTGATGTTCGTGTGATTGTAAAAGGGCTCGTCGCTCAGACGGCCAAAATGGAAGGCGTCACAAACGAGCTCCAGCAAAACCTTGAGCAGGCAACGACGGACATCACGAAACTTCGTCAAGAGCTGGTGCAACTAGAGCATGAGAGTTTGACTGACCCGCTTACGGGCCTTAATAACCGCAAGGCACTCAGCCGCCATTTTGCAGCTTGCTTCGAATCGTTTCATTCATGCGACGAATTGTTTTGCGTACTCATGTTGGATGTCGATCACTTCAAGTCATTTAACGACACGTACGGCCATGATGTTGGCGATGCCGTGCTCCGAAATGTCAGCACGACCTTGGGGGATACGGGACACCCGACTGCCATACCCCACCGGTTTGGCGGCGAAGAGTTTTGTGTATTGGCCAGCGGCTGTGAACTGGATGAGGCGATTGCATTGGGGGATGATATTCGACAGCGAATTTCAGGCCGACAATTGAAAATCGCGCGGACGGGGAAGAAGATAAACCCCATTACCATTAGCGTGGGCGTCGCGCTCGTTAAGAAGGGCGATTCGGACGAGACCTTGCTTCAACGGGCAGACCAAGCACTCTACCTCGCGAAGGAATCCGGTCGAAACAACGTCAAGTGCGAACGGGATTTGGCGCAAAAGAACGCCGCCACTACCTAGTAGATTTAGAAAAGCGCCCGTTCCAGCGATAGCAACGCTGGAACGGGCGTGAATACCAGTCTTGAGATAGTGCTTAGTACTCGGAACTCGGCCTTACCTCGGGGAGCTCGGGAGCGTGACGGAGAACCCGTCTTTACGAAACGTAATCCCTCCAGGTCCGACAGCAACGCCATCCTGTGGCGGTTGTTGTCGTTGCTGTTGCTGCTGAGTTGTCTGCCTGCGTCGGGTGCGATCTCGGTCTAGGACACGACGCCGGGAATTGGTCCGCGCTACTGAGGTCTGGTTGCCTCGCCGCGTGGCTGAATAGATGGTGTAAAGGCGACCGTCTGTATCGGCAAAGTCCATTCCGAGGATTTGCCCGGAGTTCCAGCCCCTTGGAATTGAATACCGTTCCATATCAAAAGCGTTAGCGACATTTGTAAACTCGTCGTAGTCGTCGACA
>JAJDAB010000653.1 GCA_029262095.1 Candidatus Hydrogenedentota bacterium | reverse complement strand
TCGTTTACGGTCGCACCCAACGACGGTGTCGGTCGGGTCGGTACGATTACGGTCGCGGACCAAATATTCACCGTGACGCAACAAGCGTGCGCGGTTCCCGCCAGCGTAGTCGATCCGGTCAGCCAGGCCGGGTGTCTCGGTGGCAGCGTTATTTTTTCTGCGATTGGATCGGGCACGGGTCCGTTAGGCATTCAATGGCAAGTGAATCAGGGAATTGGCTTCACCAATTTGGTCGGCGAAACAGGTCCGACGCTCACGGTTAACAACATCACGCAAGCGATGAACGGGTATCAGTATCACGCGGTCTTTTTCAACGCGTGCGGCAATATGGCGACCAACCCCGCAGTGTTAGCTGTGGGGCAACCCGGAACGCCCTCATCGGTCTCGGCGTCCGATGGCACATTTGCGGACCGTGTGCGGGTGCAGTGGTCTCCGGTGGCCGGTGCGACATCGTATCGCGTATTTCGATCCAATGGTTCGGGCTCGGTGGACATCAGCGGCCCTGTCGCTGCGACCCTGTTCGATGATTTGACGGCCACGACCGAAATGTCGACTGGGTGTTCACCCATGGAAGTCGGAATCGTCTACCAGTACTTTGTGGTCGCAACGAATCCGTGTGGCGATGGAGCCTCTAGCCCAAGCAATGCGGGTTCTGTTGCCGATCCAGCGAAAATGTCGGCGTCTTTACGACCGAGCAATGTCGGAGATATCGGCCTACTGTTGCTGACGTTCGCGGCGATGTTCGCGTATCAGCGGCGGCGGAAGCTTGCAGCGGTCAAGCCAACGAAATCGTAACTCCTAATCTTGTTCGATAAATCTCGGGCGGCGTATCGGTGATACGCCGCCCGGTTCTTGTGAAGACAATAGGATATTGATGTTGTTCTGAGGTCGGTCAGACTTACGGCGCGATCCCGACATCTAACGTTCCGGTAAAACCAAACGGCTCTACACCCGCCAAGAGAATCTGGAACGACCACTCTCCGGCATACGTGTCCATGAACCCGTCCTGCACAGTGTCTTGTGCTAGGCCGCTGAGACCGAGTGCGATACATGCACCGGTGCCGCAACCGCCGCTCAACAAGCCGAGTTGTCCGTCATCGCCCAAGATGCCGTTTACCTGCACGACACTTGGCGGGGGCGTTTCCAGCCACTCCGGCAAGTCCATGCACGAGTAATCGACGGTTACCATGCCGGTCACTGCATGACTGCCGGGGTAATCGGCGTTGACGTTTTGCGTAAGCATGATTTCGATTGGGCACTCCGAAACCGTTTCCGAGTTTTGCGGAGCGTTGCCCGACCACGTACCGGCGTAATCGCCTGTCGCGTCGAACGGTGGATCGGGGAACTGATCTTGGCAGTCGTCCATGCCAAGCAGTAGGATTCCCATGACCCCAAGAAACGGTATTGCATAAC
The DNA here is from genome assembly GCA_029262095.1 of Candidatus Hydrogenedentota bacterium. GTDB lineage: Bacteria > Hydrogenedentota > Hydrogenedentia > Hydrogenedentales > SLHB01 > JAJDAB01. Next base: position 5,007 of record JAJDAB010000653.1, on the reverse strand, counting down.
GACGTGTAACCATGTGACGCCTCCTTGTTGCAGCATGCCGGTAATTGCGATCCGCGCGCCGGCGATTCCGGGGAGGAACCGTGTACTGCTGTGTGCGATTGCCAACCAACAAGCAACCGCGTGGTTTGGCGTCCAAGCTACTCACTGCCCGTGAATTGCGTTTGTAAGACTGAATACACGTAAGGCGGGTTTCGGGTAAACGAAAAAAGGGGAGACGGTAACCTTCCGTCTCCCCGCGGTGTAGTGATTGAGATTTACGCTTCGCGTTCGATGATCGTTGCGATACCTTGGCCGCCGCCGATGCACGCGGTTGCGCAACCGTACTTGCCACCGGTCTCTTCGAGAATACGCGCACACGTTCCGAGAATGCGGATGCCCGTCGCACCAAGCGGATGCCCGATCGCGATGCCACCACCGTGGATGTTGACCTTTTCCGGGTCAAGGCCAAGTTCACTAATTGTGTGCAACGCGACGACGGCAAACGCCTCGTTAATTTCCCAGACGTCGATGTCTTTGGCTTCAAGCCCCGCGAGCTTCAACGCTTTCTTGCTCGCCGGAACAGGGCCGATGCCCATACGGTTTGGCGGCACACCAACTGACGCCATCGTCTTTATCGTGACCAACGGTTTGATGCCGCGTTTCTCCGCTTCGGCACGAGACATGAGCAACATCGCCGTCGCGCCAGCGTTGAGTGGGGAAGAAGTTCCTGCGGAAACGCGACCGTCTTCTTTGAACGGCGTGCGCAATCCAGCCATGCCTTCAAGCGTTGTATCACCGCGCACCGCCTGGTCTTTGTCCACCACCATCGTCGAGCCGTCGCCTTGTTGGGCTTCAATCGGCATGATTTCGGCGTCAAAGAATCCGGATTCCTGCGCTTGCGCCGCACGTTGATGCGAACGCACTCCCCACTGATCCATATCTTCGCGTGGCGTGTTGTCATCTGCAACAATGCCCTCGGCGATAAGCCCCATATTGGCAGCCGTCGCCATGTCCCAGTGTTTGTATTTGTCTTCCGTGAAGAGATCTGTGTTCATGCTGATCGCGCCATTGCCGCCCATCGGTACACGCGTCATGTGTTCCATGCCGCCGCACATGACAACGTCGGCTGTACCGGTTTGAATCTCCATCGCGCCGATATGCACCGCCGCCATCGCGGAACCGCACTGTTGATCCACCGACTTTGCGGCAATGGTCTCCGGCAAATTCGCCAGCAAAATAGGAATGCGGCCACCCATTGACCATTGCTCTGAAACGCCTTGCGCGCTGCCGACGATAAAATCGTCGACCGCGTCCGGTTCAACGTTCGAACGTTTCAGCAATTCCGGCAATAACTTCGCGAGCATGTCGTCGCTACGCACCTTGCTGAGCCAGTCGCGATCAGGGTCGTTTGGCCGCGACCGCGATTGGGCCGTGCGCAAATACCCGGCTATCACTACATCTTGCATGTCCATTCTCCCTGTCTACGGCGGCGAGGCCTGCCGTGTCAGATTGCTCCGGTTCAGTGGTAAAAAGGGGCTAAGTTAATCATCGGATGAACATTCAAGTCAACCGAAGCGTTCCGTTCCAAGTAGTAGCCGCAAGAGGTAATTGAATTGAGAAATCAGCGAGGCGAGCGCTCTATGTGGGGCCGATTTGACCCCATTGCCGCTGAACAACCATCAAGACAACGCATCAATGCGCATGTTGTGGCATAATAAAGAAGTAACAGCGCTTATCCAGCGCCTGTTGAGTATTCGTGGGGGCGCCACGGTTTCGACGGGGGTGAAGAAGCGCCGGTTGCGTGCCGAGGACCCCGGTGGCCTCGTAAAAAACCGGGACCAATTCAATTGCCAATAGACAACCTATGGCGATGGCTGCGTAACTATACGTAGCTCGTCTTACCCCTGACCACCTGCTAGGGGGCTAAGGCGACGACAGCGGGTCTCGAAGCCATGGGAAGACGGTGCCCAGGCCAAGAGTATTAAATCCGCCTAGCGAGGTTGGGCAGCGCGCCTGACGCGGCCCCGCCCGGCGAATCCTAATTGACAGGCTACGCACGTAGACGCCGGTGTAGACACACTTTCGGACGCGGGTTCGACTCCCGCCGCCTCCACCATTTTCCCCCTTTAGCTAAAGGGACGTTCGTTTCAACCTCTTGCCGTTGTGCTATTGTTGTGTTCTCACGGGGTGAGAATCTGTCCCAAAGTTGCTCTGTTAAGTCCATAAGTCGCTCGTCGCGTGTCTTGGCATATACGTTCATCGTGAGCACGGGAGTCGAATGTCTCGCCAAGGTTTGAGCTTCCTTGACGGTCGCTCCTTCTTCAAGAATATGACTGACATACGCCACTCTACAGGCGTGGAAATCAACCTTGCCTGACGAAGTCCGTTTGGGAATGCCTGCTGCTTTCAGATCTTTATCCAGTTCTCTTGCCGTATGGCTAGGCACATACAGCAGAGGCCGATCGGGCAAGTCTTGGCGTGATTCAAAGCCTTTCCAGTATTTCTTGTAGCGAGCGAGTGCTTCGTTCACTTGTGAAGAGGACGAAAGCTTGTGCACCAATGCCCTCGGAAGAGGCTGAAAGCTGTCCTTTCGATTCTTTGTCCAAGAGGCTTTGAGCCAGAGACCGGCCTGTTCCGAATCGAGATGTTCTGCTCCAAGGGAACGCAGTTCGCCTGCTCTCAAGCCAGTGCAGAAGGCTACTTCGTAGAGCAATTGGCGGTGAAGGGGTGCTACTTCAAGTAACGTGTGAATCTCCCCCGGGGAAAGAGACCTGCGCGATGTCATCGGCGCGCAGTCAGTGTATTCGAACTCTTGAAAAGGATTGGTTTTCAGATACTTCTTTTTCGAGCACCAGGTAGCGAAGCTCCGTAGCGCTTCAAGATAGTTGTTCAAAGTCTTTCCGGACTTACCTTGTTGCAAAAGAATTTGTAGAGCACTCTCAACGGCTGGTTGACTATTCATCAAGTCCCCAAGCGTCTTACACGCAAGCGCTTGTTCCCACCATCTGAGAAGGGAGCGTCTTTCAAGGGCTGGAAAAGAGAAGTCGATTACGACAATTGCCGAGGAACTCCAGATAAAGCGCCAGAAGCTCTACGATTTCCTCTCCCGAGGGTATCTCAACACAGATGAGGTTCAGAAAGTCCATAACTGGCTTACGAAAAATGGCTATCCGGACGCGATGTCACTCCATGGCGAGAGCGCTTTTCACTCCATCACAACTTCGGACCCCATCGAACGAGCTTCACTCTGGTTAGAGAATCTCAGTGCTACGATGAGGTCACCTAACGACAAGACTTCGTCTAAGGCTCAGGTTCTGAGAACGTCATTGGAATATCTTTTGGCGGAGGTAGTTCCTCGAATCGAAGAGTTGGCAGAAACGGAATCTTAGTCTCGGATTCTTTAATAAATCCGATTCCTTTTTCTTCTCAACTACGCACCGTTAACATAGTTCTCGATGCTCTTGTTTAAGATATGGTCCGCAGCCTTTTGCGCTTGTCCCGCTACTTTCACGATCAGTGTGTTATGAGCTCGAAGTTTGGTTAGCCATCCTTGGATGTACGCTGCTGAGTTGTCGATGACTTCATTTTCAATTCCTGTATGTCCGCAAAGGAAAGAAGCTCCCATTTCTGCGAGCAATTCTTCGTTACTGTACGTTCGAGAGCCGTAGACAATCTTGTTGCTCATGGAAGGTCTGTCGAGTCTGGAATTGTGGCCGGTGCTGTGAACCAGCTCGTGAAAAAGAACGGAGTAGTAGGCTTCGGGACTGTCGAATTTGTTTAGGGGAGAGATTCGTAACGTATCAGTGGAGGGTTGGTAACTGGCGAGCGTCGTATTCCAATCAAAGTTTGGGGGATTCGGCATTTCGTGAACGACCTTCTCGCACCTTTCGATTGGTTCGTGTTCTTGGAGTTGAGAATCTAATGTCGGATAGTTGACGTTGCCGCACTGAGTCACATTGAAAACCGTATAGTGCTTTAACATCGGAACCTTCTTATGCTTTTTGGTTTGTTTATCTTCCGTTTCTAGCCATTTCCAGAACACGCAAGGTAGTCCTTTTTCTCCCTTCTTGACATGTCCGCCTCTATCTCGCGCCTGCCTGTAAGTGAGCCAGTACGGAGAATCGTAACTGGCCGACCCCAACAGAAACGCGTTGATGCCTTGGTACTTTTTGTCCGATACCAAATTCCTCGGATGTGCCTGTTCGCCGCCCCACGATTTCTGCCAGGGCACGGTGCCTTGTTCAAGCAATTCAATGATTCTATTGGTAATGACTTCATACGACTTTGACATGGGGGATGAATACCCCATGCTCTTTAAGGTCTACGGCTGATTTGGCAGTCGAGGATCTGTAAGGTGGAAGCGGGTTAGTGCGAATAGTTGGGGCTCGTCCGAAATATGTTCCGACCCCTAAACCACACCTTCCTTTTTAATCCCTTCTGAACTTGCCCGGTCATGGCGTATCGATTTGCAAACGGAATCTGGGTCAAACAAGGAACACTGGACAACACGATTGAGGGTAAGGTAGTTGGCGACATAGAGCTCGCCTTTCTAGGCAGCGTCAAACTCGAACTTCAGGGCAACATGCTTCGGGAGTTGAGGGGAGAGAAGATTCGATTTGAGAATCGGGCCTACGACCCGAGTTTTGCCCGTCGCCATGGCAGTCCAACTCGGACTTTCACGCCAGCGCAATACTTCGAGGGTTTCTCTCGATATCAGAAAGGCGAAGTAGGAAATATTTACATTGATCATCGGCTTCACGTCCACTGGTTTTCTGACGTTGAAGGGGAATGTGAATTTGATCTACCGAAGGAGGCTTGCATTGTGTATTGAGCATCAATGGTATGGAAACTACCGCTTCAGTACGTGAAGTGTGGATCGTTGGACAATACGAACGGGCAGCGAATCGACGGCTACATTGAGTTCGCATCTCTTGGCATAGTGGAACTTGATCTGTGCGCCTGCATCGTCGGCAAGTATCGGGGCCGGATACTAGAATTCTCAAACGAATCTTACGACCCTGACTATCT
>JAJDAB010000652.1 GCA_029262095.1 Candidatus Hydrogenedentota bacterium | reverse complement strand
TGCCGGTTCCGGACGGATTTGATTATGACTTTTGGCTAGGGCCCGCGCCGGACGCCCCATATACGGAACAGCGTTGCCATTGGAACTTCCGATGGATTCTCGACTATAGCGGCGGTCAGTTGACGGACTGGGCGGCGCATCATTGTGACATCGCGAATTGGGGCATGGGTACCGAAGCGACGGGGCCGATTGAAGTGTCGGGCGAGGGCGAATTCCCGCCGGATGGACTTTGGGACGCGGCGACGAACTACATGCTCGATTGCAAATTTGCACCGGGGGCGAGTCCCGTTGCGCCGGATGGCTTTACGATGCTCGTGTCGAATAGTTTCCCGATGGGCGCGCAATTCGAAGGCTCGGAAGGGAAATTACATGTATCGCGCGGTGAACATCTGACGACAGATCCGGTGTCGTTAAAGGATTCGAAAATAGGCGAGGATGAAATCCACTTGTATAAGAGTGGGAATCACGCCAGAAACTTCTTTGACTGCGTTCGGTCGCGTGAAAAGACTGTGACGCCGATTGACGCGGCACACCACTCGATTGCCATTGCACATCTCGGGAACATCGCGATGCAATTGGAGCGGCCGGTAAAATGGAATCCGGATACGGAACAATTCGTGGATGACCCGGCGGCGGATCGAATGCTTAAACGTGCGATGCGAGGTGGTTGGCATGTCTAACGTTACAAAACGAACAATTATTCTGCCCTTGCTCCTCGGGGCTGTTGCCTTGCCCCGCGTTTCATCCGCTGATGCCGTGTCTGATTTACTCGCTGAGTTGTCGGATTATGAATACGGCGATGTCCGAATTTCGTTGCGTGAGGCGCACCTTTGGGTGACCAACGCGCTAAATTCGGAAGAGGATAGCGCTGCAGTCGCGTCGGCGTTGGCGACATTGCTGGACAGCGACGCCACGCTCGATTGCAAACAATTCGTTTGCCGTGAACTCGCGCGAATCGGCGGGGCGGCCGAAGTGCCGGCACTTGCCGCCCTGTTGAATAACGGGGATACCGCCGACATGTCGCGGATCGCGCTCCAAGCAATTGAAGCGCCGGAGGCGGGTGCCGCATTAGTCGCTGCATTGGAAATGACGTCGGGCGCGGTACGTGTCGGCGTTGTCAATTCGTTGGGCGAACGCGGCGCGAAAGATGCCGTCGCGACATTGCGACAGCTCGCCCGAACCGGCGATGTCAACGAGTCTGAAGCGGCCATCGCGGCGCTTGGTAAAATCGGTACGCATGGAGCTGCGCACGCGCTACGTCGCGCGAAGCGTGGAGCATCAGCCGAGAAGCGTGAAGCTATAAAACATGCGCTCCTCGTTTGTGCTGAAACTCGGCGCGGCAATCGCCGTTAACCCATAGATGTTAATAAGATGATGCCAATCCTAGGAATAGTCGCCGCCGGTATCGTGGTCGTTTCGGTCGCGATTGCGTACAGCCAGCTTCGGCGAAGCGCGGGCCATTACTTCGATTCGAACGGCGTCCGGATTTTTTACACGGAGCGAGGAACGGGCGAGCCTGTCGTTCTAGTCCATGGATTCGGTGCGCACGGCGACACAAATTTTCGTAATCCCGGTACCATCGCGGCGCTCGCAAAAAACTATCGTGTAATCACGATGGACGCTCGCGGCCACGGGCTCAGCGGGAAACCCCATGCCCTTGAAGATTACGGGATGGAGACGGTCGACGACATCAAGCGGTTGATGGATCACCTCGAAATCGACCGCGCTCACCTTGTCGGATATAGCATGGGCGCGTTACTCACGCTCAAGTTTATGACGATGTATCCGGATCGCCTGATCACAGCGTCGCCCTGCGGGAACGGATGGCACATCGAGGGCGACCCGCAATTAGCGATTGCTGAGCGTCTGGCCGCCGATCTGGCGTCAGGGCGGGGGTACGGTGCTTTATTCGACCTGATCGACCCGCTGAATAGACCGGTCAGCCCAATAATACGAATCGCGGCGCACGGATATTTTCGAGCGGCAAACGATGCGAACGCGTTGGCGCAAATGGTGGAAGGATGGCGCGACCTCCAAGTGACGGAGGATGACGTCAAAGGCACCACAGTACCCAGCTTGTGCGTCATCGGTGAGAATGATCGGTTCCGCCACGGCGCCGAACGGCTCGCCGATACGAAACCGAATCACGAACTCGTGTTGCTAAAAAATCGTAACCACTACAACTCGTTTCGCCGCGAGTTCATCAAGAATCTGCAACAGTTTCTTGCAAAACACAGCGCTACCCCCGCCACCACTATCGCGAATTAGCGCCCGCGTCCGCGATGACTGCCCCTGTTGCGCGGCCAATTCGCGCGCCTAAGCACAAATCGCAAGGTTCTATGGTATCGTGCTCGCTTTCGTCGATGAGGAGATTATTTTATGAGCGACGCTCGTGCAGCGGTGTATGCCAAAGAACTCGAACGATGCATTAGTGCGACTATAAGACTCGCTGAGAGCATTGATGCGGACAAGCGGTATGTGCAGACCCGCCTGGGTAAGGCGCATCCTGCGTGGTTGTTGGGGCATCTTGCGAGTTCGCTAGATAACAACGTGGGCTTGTGGGCCTTGAACGGGGATCGCCATTTGCCGAAGGGGTGGGGGCGGCCGTTTGCTCCGGATTTCGCGGGTGGTAACCCGATAACGGAGAACGCGGACGAATATCCCGCTTGGGGCGACCTACTCGCGGTGTACAAGAAGATCGGCGCGAAGTGTGTGGAAGGCGTCCGCGCGTTGACGACGGAGGAACTGGACGGCGAACTTCGTGGCAATGTTCCGGATCAATACAAATCAATCTTCGGTAATACCGAAGAGACGTTGAGCACGATGATTCGCCACGACTCTCACCATCGTGGACAAATGGCCATGCTCGCGGGAAAAGGTGGACCCGGCGCATAAATACGAGGCGTAGTGTCGGCACCTTGCCGACACTGTTACGTCGAATTCCCGGCTCAGAGCCGGCGCTGCAAATTGTGTTTTGATTACTTAATGCTGAATTGTTTGTAGACTTCGCCGAACTGATCCAGCTTTTTCGGGTGCGTGCGGATGACGGTAACGGTTCCGTCGGGCGCGAAGGCCATCGCGAATTCCATCCAGGAATAGCCCGCGCCGGAATCCATCACGGGCAGGACCGTGTACGAGCCGTTGGAGCTGGCGGCTTGGCCTGTTGCCGCTGAGATTGCGCCAATCGTCGCAGTGGTCGATTGTGCTTCAGCGCGTGGCATGGTCTGACCGAGCAGCGCACCCACTCCGATGCACATCATCATCGCTGCGACAACTAAGAGTTTTGTTTGGAAATTCATGTTGGATTCTCCGTGTGATTTGTGAATGTTCCCGGTAGGATACGGATTCAAACCGTTTGTGGCGAGTTCGATTTTGGAGGATTAGGTGCGATGCGCAAAGTCATATTTCCCGTAGCGAATAGCGTTGATAACTATATTGCGACTCAGGACGGCGGGGTCGATTGGTTGTTATCCAGCGATGAAATCGAATCGATATTGGCCACGATGTGGAAATCTGTTGGTGCCGTGGTGATGGGGCGCAACACGTATGAGTTCATCGTAGCGAACGGGATGGACTCGTATGAAAACGTGGAGAATTACATATTCTCGCGCACGCTGGACCCGGCAAACCATCCGAAAGTAGAGATCGTTTCGGAAGATCCAGCGGTTTTCGTGCGCGAGTTGAAGGAGAAGGACGGCGGTGACATCTGGATGATGGGTGGTGCAGCGTTAGCCCGCGAGTGTTTTCGGGCTGGACTCATCGACGAAGTACACCTGAACATTCATCCCATCCTGCTCGGTTCAGGCGCGCCTTTGTTCCTGGAGATAGAGCAACCCATCGATCTGGAATTAATCGAATGCAAGCCCTTGCCGCACGGTTGCGTGGCGCTGACGTATCGCGTGAAGCGCTAGGCGGCGTTATTTCTCCGGCAGCAACGGCGCGCCTATCGCCATACGTGCAAGATTTCGACTCACCGTCCCTACCGCGGTCGTCCTGTCGAGATTGGAAAATACTGCGACCGCGACGCCTTTATCCCGGTACATCACTAAGTCTGTGCTAGTGCCGACTTGACTGCCGCTGTGTGTGTAC
>JAJDAB010000651.1 GCA_029262095.1 Candidatus Hydrogenedentota bacterium | reverse complement strand
TCAGGCCAACTCGACGGCGATTCGGTCTAGCGCATCTTAAGAGAAGTGATGAGTTCTCGCATTCGCGGGACTACGATGCGCGGGTCAGAAATTGCGAATCAGCGCTTCAGCGACCGGACCACGACGATCGGCGCTACTGTTCACATTTCGACGTGCGAGAACTTAATCGATCTTAAAGCGGCGATCCCGGTATAGCTGCTGAACAAATCCCGTCATTGAGTTTGAGAGGATGGCTTTGACACCCCTATCCGTGAGTTCTTCGAATACCTTCGCCAGCAATATCTGCGAATCCTCTCCAAACCCACTTTTATCGTAGCTCGTAAATGATGCCGTTTTTGATACCGGGTGATACGGCGGATCGAAGTAGACCAAGTCGCCTACTTTGGCATGCTTCGACACTTCGAAGAAGTGACGGCACTCAAGTTTCGCGTGGGTTAATGCAACCGCGACCGCGCGCAAGTTATCCGCATCGCAAATCGCTGGGTTCTTGTATCGACCGAATGGCGCGTTGAACTGGCCTTTACGATTTTCGCGGTACAAACCGTTGTAGCACGTCTTGTTCAAGAAGATGATGCGCGCCGCCCTGGCGAGCGGATCGCGCGGTACCTTGGATCGAATCTCGTAGAAGTAGTCTTCGCTATGGCGCGCTTTATGGCGTTCGAGCAGCTTGATGATCCGTTCGACACCGGACTGCACGCCCTGATACGTCTCGATAAGCCGGTCGTTATTGTCGCTGAGGTACGACCTTGCGCGTGGCAATCGATTCGTCCGTTGCAGTTCGAAAAACAGGGCACCACCACCGACGAACGGTTCGTGATACCGACCGAATTCTCCAGCCGCTTCGACGCGTTCGATCAACTTGGGCAACAGTTGGCCTTTGCCGCCGACCCACTTGAGAAACGGGCGGGGCGTTGCCATTCGATTCGTTCGAACGCTCATAACCCGAAATACAATTCCAACCAAGCTCGCAGGTCGCGCAGCTCAACCGCTCGGCCCGTCGAGAGGAGATAGCTTTCCATGTTAGAGGTAAAGCCTTCGCCGGAGTAGACGACGAGTCCGCGAATGGGCCAGGCTTGGATGTCTTCTATTGTCGCGGGGATCTTTTCCTCGGCGCTGCCCGGGCCGCCCTGATACTTACACTCAAGGCCGAGGCTGACGCGGGTCTCCGAGTGTTTCATCACGACATCAATGCGCCGTTTCGCGCCCCAGATACGGCGACCGACTTGGACCTCGATATTCACGTCGAGGCCCAGATCGCGTCCCAGATCGACGACACGATCCTGCAATTCTCGACCCGATGCTACCGCCTGTGCTTTCCCCGGCATTCCGAAGCGCCCCCGTTAAACTCGCAGACGGGGAGTATGTCGCACGGGTAGCGCGGAATCAATGGGGCGGAACTTATGAAGCCCGGCGTTCAGATTCTTGCGCGTGTTCGATGGCTTCGGCGTCGGCCATGACGTCGTCGTGGATGAGCAGACGCTCGAACCAGATTTTGAGTAGCGTGCAGAGGTAGCGGCGACCCATTTCGCGCAGGTGCAGATTGGATTGGCCCCATGTGCGCCCGCTCCACGAAATAGGCAATGTGGCGATCGAGTAGCCGCGAATGAGTGCGGACAACGACATTTCGATGGTGATATTGAAATGCGCGGCGTGCAACGGTGTGATGCCGTCAATGACTTCGCGGCGGTAGACTTTGAACGCGTTCGTTAAATCGTTGTGTCGAGTGAAAAACATCAAGCGCAACACGTGGTTCACAATGCGGTTTGCGACCAATTTCACGGGCGGGAATGCAGTGACCTTGCTTCCCGAGATAAACCGCGAACCATACGCGCAGTCGTAGCCCTCTTCGATTTTCCGATAGCAACGAACAACGTCGTCTGGCGAATCGGATGAGTCCGCCATCACAATGGCGACGACATCGCCCGTGTAGTGCGCGAGGCCGAATCGTACGGCGCGGCCTAGGCCATTCGGGCCCGTGCTACGGACGAGCCGAACTTGCGGAATTTCCCCTGCGCAATCCGTTACGACCGATGCGGTATCATCCGAACTGTTGTCATCAACCACGACGATTTCGAATGGAATGTCGTCTTTATCCAGTGCATCGGCCAGCGCGTGCAGTGTGCGTCGGACATTCTGACTCTCGTTGTACGCGGGTACGACGATCGAATAGACCAATGAATTGCGCGCAATAGGCGCACGGCGGCGCGGATGTTCCCCCTGCATCGATCGGTGTCCCCCCTGGTTTGTGACCCCGGTGACGCGTCCGTATTGTAATCGTAAGGTGGCGAATTGGACAAGCGCCGAAAATGAGGCACACTAGTCCGCTGACATGATCGTTCCGGTCCACCCGCGAACCGGAACCGAACGCAGATAGTAGGGGTATGCAAATGAGCTTCCGCCGCACCAGTATTCTTCTGTGCACTGCGATTTCTATCGCACTTCCTTCGTTCGCCGCTGAATTGGGGGTGCTCGACGTCACCGAACGCCGTGTAAGTACGCACGACAGGCGCGAGTACAAAGCGGATGTCGGAACTTTTACGGTGCCGGAAAACCGGTCCGATCCGGATAGCAACGTCATCTCGCTTAGCGTCATGCGCGTGAAGTCCTTGAATCCCGATGCAGGGCCGCCGATCTTTATTCTTGCGGGCGGTCCGGGCGGGTCGAGCACGGCGAACTTGCTCGACTATTTGAATGAGTCCAGAGAGTTGTTGGATCAGGGCGATCTCATCGCGGTCGATCAACGCGGCGTCGGCCGATCGCGACCCGTCTTGTCCCGGCGATTTACGCGTGATCTTCCGTTGGATGAGCCGGCGACGCGTGAGGATTTGATCGCGGCGTATTGCGCAGTCATCGAAGAATCGAAGGCATATTGGCGCGAACAAGGCGTTGACTTGGCCGGCTATACCACGACCGAAGCGGCGGACGACATCGACGCGGTGCGTGAGGCGTTGGGTTATTCAACGATGCGCCTGTTCGGACGAAGTTACGGATCGCATTTCGGCCTCTCGATCATTCGGCGGCATGGCGACAAAGTTGCGAGTGCCGTGTTCCAGGGTATCGAAGGGCCGGATCACACATTTAAGACGCCCAGGCAGATCGAGCGCGGTCTGGAAGATCTCGATGCGCTGATCGAGCGTGATGAGACGTTGAACGAACAGATACCCAGTTTCCTCACCCTCGTCCGGCGCGTGCTCAGAAAGTTCAAGAAGGGCCCGATCAATGTGGAGATCGATCTGGGTGAGAAGAAAGGTGTGCAGACCGTAGCAGTGTCCAAATTCGATGTGCAGTATTGGACCGCCAACAGCATCGGCCGCATGTCCTCGATGGTGGATGTGCCCGCGACGTATTACGCCATGGCCAACGATGACTTCACGGAAATCGCCAAGTTTGCGGCGGACATGCGCACGGTCGCAGTCGTCTCCGCAATGGCGGCGGTCACGGACTGTGCATCAGGGATGTCCGCCGCGCGCCGCGAGGACATCGCGCGCCAGGCCAAGCGCGCCGTGCTAGGCGATTCCGTGAACTTTCCGTATCCCGACGTTTGCAACTGTTGGGGTGTACCCGATCTGGGCGGCGAATTCCGTGGGCCATTGAAAAGTAATGTGCCCATGTTGTTGATGTGCGGCGCCTACGATTCGCGAACACCAATTGCCAACGCGCTGGAACTTATTCCGGATCTGCCAAACAGCCGGCTCGTAGTGGTGCGCAACGCAGGCCATGGTCCGCGCTTGTTTACGTCGCCGGAAGCCGTTGCGGCTGCAGTTGCCTTTTTTCAAGATGGCACGGTCGAATCGGAGATCATCGATATGCCTGAGATTCAGTTCACGCCATTGGGAAGCTACGAGTAGATTCGGAATTCATCGTCGTCGAGATGGCGTCGGGCCGATCGTCCGCCATTCACCCCCACCTCGGTCCTCCCCCTTCGAGGGGGAGGAAGTTCGTATTGTTACGAGAGTTCTAGGTCTGCGTCGGTGACCGCGCCCTTGGATGCAGAACTTACCGCGCTGGCGTATTTCGCGAGGACGCCTTTGGTGTAGCGCGGTCTGGGCGCTTTGAATTTTGCGAGCCGTTTCTTGATCTCCGCGGCGGGCAAGTCGAGATTCAGTTGTCGTTTTGTGGCGTCGATCGTGATGGGGTCGCCGTTCTTGACGATGGCAAGCGGTCCGCCAACTTGGGCTTCCGGCGTAATGTGGCCGACCACGAAGCCGTGGCTACCTCCGGAAAAGCGACCGTCTGTGATGAGGGCAACATCTTCGCCCAAGCCTTTGCCCATAACGGCCGATGTGGGTGCTAGCATTTCGCGCATGCCGGGGCCGCCGCGTGGTCCTTCGAAGCGAATGACGATGACGTCGCCCTTTTTGACGGTGCCGTCGAGGATGCGTTTGAGCGCGGCTTCTTCCGAGTCGTAGACGCGTGCGCGGCCGGTAAATTTCATACCCTCTTTACCCGTGATTTTAGCGACTGCACCATCGGGCGCGAGATTGCCGTACAAGATGACGAGGTGGCCGTCTTTCTTGATGGGTTTGTCCAGCGGCATCACGATTTTTTGACCACGCGGATACGATCTTGCGCCTCTCAGATTTTCTTTAACGGTCTTACCCGTGACCGTGAGGCAGTCGCCGTGAAGCATGCCCGCGTTTAATAGCATTTTCATCAACGGCACGATGCCGCCGATAGCGACGAGTTCGGCCATGACGTAGGTACCGCTCGGCTTGAGGTCCGCGAGAACCGGAGAGCGTTTGCCGATGCGCGTGAAGTCGTCAATCGAAAGTTTGATGCCCGCAGAGTACGCGATGGCGAGCAGGTGAAGCACCGCGTTCGTCGATCCGCCCAGGGCATTAACCACAACGATGGCGTTCTCGAACGCTTTCTTCGTCATGATGTCGCTCGGGCGAATACCTTTCTTAATGAGATTAAGGACAGCGGCACCGGCGTCGCGGCAGTCCTTAGATTTTTCCTTGGAGATGGCGGCTTGCGCGGAACTGTTGGGAAGGCTCATGCCCATCGCTTCGATCGCGGACGCCATCGTATTCGCGGTGTACATACCGCCGCACGAACCGGGACCGGGAATCGCTTTGGTCTCGACCTGCTTCAATGTGCGATCGCTGATCGCGCCTTGTGCGTGTTGTCCCACCGCTTCGAAGACGGACACGATGTCGAGGTTCTTGCCATTGAGGCGGCCGGGCATGATGGTACCGCCATAGACGAACACGGCGGGCCGGTTGAGTCGTGCGATGGCCATCATGCAGCCCGGCATATTCTTGTCGCAGCCGCCAATCGTGACGACGCCGTCCATCATTTCGCAGCCGACGACTGTTTCAATCGAGTCGGCGATCACTTCGCGGGAGACGAGCGAGTACTTCATGCCCTCGGTGCCCATCGAGATACCGTCGGAGATCGTGATTGTGTTGAATTCGATGGACTTACCACCGGCCGCGTCTACGCCTTTACCGGCTTCCTTGGCCAGCAAATCAATGTGCATGTTGCACGGCGTGACCATGCTCCAAGTCGAGGCAATGCCGACCTGCGATTTGCGGAAGTCCGCGTCCTTAAACCCCACGGCGTGCAGCATGGCCCGGCTGGGCGCGCGCGCTACCGTTTCGGTGATATGGGACGAATACGCCCGGTCGAGCGACTTTTTCTTCGCTTTGGGTTTGGCGGTCTTCTTCGCTGGCATAAATAGGCTCCCGATTCGATTTTAGATAGAATCCTCAATTATAGGCATCTGATGCGCATTGGCAAAGTACTCAAAGCTCCGGAAGCGTCGATGTGACCATGGCTTGACGCCCTAAAATGCCGGGCGGAGGCGAATCAGATTCAACCGGCCGATCGTATTGCTGTGTTATTCGCAGCACGCTCGATTTTCGACTGACGTTTCCTGCGTGATGTAGGCGCATACTGCGTAGTTTTGTACAGTGATTCCTCTCTCGCTAGTTGTTAAAGCCACCGTAGACGATCTTTCCTCCACGGACTGTCGCGACAGGAGCTATTGTATGAATCTCATACTTGTCAATCTTGGTCGGGTCGCTATTGAGTACGATGAAGTCTGCAAGTTTTCCGGCCTCCAACGATCCTACTTCGTCTTCTCGTCCAAGTTGAGCGGCAGCGTTGCGCGTGTATCCTACTAGCAGGTCGCTAATCGTCAATCGTTCCGATTCCAACCCGAACACCGGTGCGTCTGTCCCGCCTTCTACGTTTTGACGAGTAACGCCTATTTGCATCCCAAAAAACGGATTCGCTCGAACGTGTTCCGGAAGCGTAGTCACATCACTCGAAAACGTGACCCGTGCACCGCTGTTTACGAACGTCTTCGCGCGCTGCGAATACCGATTCTGCTCCGTCCCAATGGCCTGATCCGCGCCCGTGAAGTATCCGCCAAACCAGTGGGGAGTGAAATTGGCACTGACGTCCAGCTCGGCAAAACGCGGGATGTCAGCGTCGTGTACTTGTTCCAAGTGTGAGAATGAGATGTTGATGCCTAACGGCCCGCCCTTTTGTTTCGTTGCGTGCTCCACCGCATCGAGTGCTGCGCGCGTCGCTCGATCACCCACAGTATGAAGATGTAAATCGATTTCATTTTCCGCGAGCTCAAGAATGAACGGCGTCAATCGCTCCGTAGAGACGAGGATTCCTCCACTGGAACTCGGATCATTTTTGTACGGTTTGAGCTGACCAGCGGTGTTCACTTCGAGTACACCGTCATAATGTATTTTCACCGTGTTGAACGTAAGAAGTTCCCCGCTGAATCGATCCCGCAATTCATGCACGGCATTTACAGCGCCGTCCAGTTGCTTTGGATCGTAGATGTGATACGAGCCTTCATAGCGAACGGGGAGTGCCCCTTCTCGTTCAAGTTCCGCGACAATGTCGTAGACCTGGTTATGCCAACTCAAACTGCCAGCGTCCATTAACGAAGTGACCCCACGGGAGCTCAAAAAGTTAACGAACGTCGATAAGGCAGTTTTCATCTCGAGGCGGGTCGGTAACGTCATATTTCCGACGTAAGGAATGAGCGCGAATTCTTTTGCCCAGCCGGTCAACTCCCCATTTTCGTCACGAACAAACTCGGAAATGCCATCGCTCAAATCTGGCGTATCTTTTGTGATCTTAAATAACGCGAGCGCCCGCGAATTGAGCCACGTCGTGTGACCCGTATTGTCGAATAGGATTACCGGCCGGTCGGGAAAAATTTCATCGAGATCCGATTTGTGAGGGCCTTCCGGAAGAAAGTGCTCTACGTTCCATTCGCCGAGCGTGATAATTAGCCCTTTCGCTTCCTTCGCATACTCTCTTAAGAATGCAAGCAAGTCTTCTTTCGAAGTTCTTGGTAGCG
>JAJDAB010000650.1 GCA_029262095.1 Candidatus Hydrogenedentota bacterium | reverse complement strand
TGCAGCCATCCACACGTCGGTCATCACGCTCGTTGCGGAGACGAAAAGCGCTGGGCAAAACCACGTGATTAAACTTGCCAACACCGGTCGATCGCACAATCGTTTCGCGGCGGCATAGGTGCCCAGCATTAGCGCAATTGCGGGAATGAGGAATGCGGTGTGCATCGCGATTTCGCTCCAACCTGCGATGCTGCCGACCAATGCCATAAAATACGCGGATGCCGGCGCGTGGTTGGCGTACGTAACCTGTTCAAGCGTTCCGTACCAATTCAGTTCAAATCCATAGAAATCGAACGGAGTCTCCACGATGTGTCGGGCGACCGCTAGATAGAAGGGATCATCAATATTGAACGGTTTAGCGATAAACGGGAGGAGCGTGAGAACGGCGAGGCCCCCCAGTGCGAACCAAGTGGCGCGCTTGGGTGTTGACGTACCGTAGGCGTCGGGTTGAGATTGGGCAACGTTGTCGGACGCGATCACCGCTGGAACGTAGCACACAGTTCGTACGCCGTCAACGCGCTTTGGTGATTGTGGCGCGTGGTCCTATAATCGCTCGTCTTGGCCGTCCCCGGATGTGCCGGATGAATCTAATGACTCGCAGCACATGGAAAGAATGCGCGCTAATAGTCATCGCCGCTGCGATGGCGCTCGCTTGGATGCCCGGACGCCCGCTCGGGGATCCGGCCTATAGCCGCTTATCGACCGTTCACACGTTGAGTGAATTTGGCACATGGAGCCTGGACGCGATTCCCAGGGATGAGCCGCTCCCATTTTCGACGGTGGACAAAGTGATGGTAGGCGGCCGCGTGCTCAATGGCGTGACGGTCGATGGCCGCATGATTTCAAGTAAGCCTCCTTTGCTCCCATTGGCAATGACTGCGCTGTACCAACTACAAAAACCAATCATCGGTTGGGATCTCCGCAACAAAGACGACGTCATCCCGATTGCCCGCTACATGACTGTCGTCCTAATAACGTCCTCATACGCCGTAGGACTCTTGTTCTTTATGAATATTCTCCTAGTCTTCAACATCCGCCCGGCGATCAGGCTAGTTCTAATGGTTAGCCTCGCGTTTGGTTCACAAATGTTCGGGTTCGCGACCATCATAAACAATCATGTGCCTGGAACCGCGATGCTGTTAGTCGCGCTCTACTTCGCGATTGCTTTGGGGCAGGGTGCCGTATCGCCGTCCGCATGGCGTTTCGGGGCGTTCGGATTTGTTGGGGCGTTCGCGTGTACCATCGATATGCCTGCTGGCGTCTTTATCGTGATCGCCGGCCTGTACCTGTTGATGCGGCATCCGCGGTCTACAATGCTGTACGTCATTCCGGCCGCTGCAATTCCACTCGCGATTCATTTCGGCGTAATGATCGCTGTGACTGATTCGCCCCTACCGGTCCAGACCCGCGAGGCTGCATATTACTACCAAGGTTCCTACTGGCGACATCCGGTCGGCATCGATGCGTTGAACGAGCCGAAAGCGATTTACGCGTTTCACATGACCTTCGGTCGAAAGGGCCTGTTCAGTCTCTATCCCATTATGCTCGCAGGCATCGCAGCAGCGGGTTGGACCTTGACTCGGCGGGGAGCGCCGCAGCGCGGATTTGTATTCGCGGGTTTCGCAGGCTTTATAGTTTTGACTCTCTATTATTGTTTGAGTACGAATAATTACGGTGGCGAATCGTACGGATTTCGATGGTACATTCCCGTGATGCCCGTGCTCCTCCTTATGGCCGCGCCACTGCTCAATGAAATGCGCGCGACTTGGCGATGGGGATTCGTCGTTACGATGATGGTGGTCTCTGCGGTTAGCGCGTTCGAATGCGCGAGGACCGATTGGCAGGCGAGCCAAGAGTGGACGTGTCGAATCCTTGGTCCAAGCGTCTAATTCCCGAATCGGTCACCTCGAAGTGTGAATAGTCCGAATTGACTGTGCCAGACCGACGCGACTATTATTCCTGCTTAAACTCTACTGACCGTTCGGTTTCAGGAGCCAATATGTCCACCCCGACCCATAACGTCCCTCTAGGCGTGAGTACCGCGAACGAAGCGCAACAGCGACTTCTCGCGAGCGCCTTAAGCCTTTTCTCTGAAAAGGGTTACGAGGGGGCGAGCATCCGCGAAATCATTCAACGGGCTGGTGTTACGCGACCGGTACTCTACTACTATTTCGAGAATAAGGAACACCTGTTCATCAGCCTCGTTGAATCGTGGTATGAACAGATGATTGCGGACATTGACGGCAACCTTGAAGGGGTCGTCGGATACCGCGAACAATTGTGTGCGCTGATTACCAGCGCATTCGACCATGCCGAAGAAGCAACCGAGGTGATTGGGCTCATCTTTCATGTGTTCCTCTCGCCCGCTGGCCATGGCCCAAATTTGGACAAAGACAAGCTGTGGCAGTCGCGGTTTCAACGCGTTCTCAACATTATGGAAGCGGGCGTCGAAGCCGGAGACCTACACGGTCGAAGCGCAACAACCCTTGCTATGGCGTTCGTCGGGATGATGGACACCTACATCATGGCGAAGATAAATCATCGCGAGACCAAACTCTCACCAGAACTGGGCGAGTCGCTAGTCGACCTCTTTCTCGAAGGCTCGTTCGCGCACAAGTAATCAGTGGCCGCGCAATCGAATGACGGGCGCGCGTTGCCCCATCTAGTTCTCCTCGTCGCGAGCATAGCCTGGCTGTCATGCGTTTGGTTTTTGATTCCGGATCGATTGATCAGAAATCAGATGCAACTTGCCTTGAACGCTCCCGCCAAAAACGCGTTGTCGCATGACCGTTTGCCGAATGTAGCCGTTCAGTTGGAGGCACTGAATGTTCCCCCGCGAGAAGCCGATGCGGGACAACTGACGCTGAAGGACGGCGATACGACTTCTACGCTTCAGGTATCGACCGGCGAAACCGTGGAAATTAACAGTAATTCCTATGAAGTTAGGGCAATCCGTCCATGGGAGGGGTTGCTTCATCGTGCGCCGGGTCTGCTCATGCTCAATATGGCCGTGAGACCGCCCGATGCCGATTGGATTGAAAATTTGTTTGTCCAACATGGCGGCGCGAGAATTGTAACGCCCGAAATTGCCGTATTGGCACGCGATAGCGACACCGAAGC